>NZ_JAZFTO010000255.1:0-39843 GCF_036446775.1 Candidatus Desulfatibia sp. | reverse complement strand
GGAGCTGGGGCATCCTCGACTTTCGCTCAATTGAGGTTACATTGTCAAGCATGATGCCGATATCGTTGCTTGCAAAATAACAGGAAAAGCGTATAATTATAAATATCATGTTAGACGCAACCGAATCACCGGAACCTGCTCGCCGCCGGGATAAGCCTAAATTTCTAACCCGGACTAGGTTCGACGAATTCGACCTTCCTGCCGAGGTTCTGGACGGCCTGAGTGACGCCGGCCATACCTTCTGCACCCCGATTCAGTCTCAAGTTCTTCCCGTCTCTTTGGCCGGCCGTGATGTTGCCGGCCAGGCCCAGACCGGCACAGGTAAGACCGCCGCCTTTCTGGTTACTATTTTTACCAAGCTTTTGGCATTACCCTCAAAAAAATCTAAATTGCCGTCCGCTCTTATTGTCGCCCCCACCCGGGAACTGGCCCTCCAGATATATGAAGAAGCCCAAGATCTCGGCCGCCATACCGGTTTGACTTTTGCACAGGTATTGGGCGGAGTAGACTATCGCAAGCAGGCCGCTATACTTCGCAAAGGTGCCGACATCATTATCTGCACTCCGGGGCGTATAATCGATTATTTAAAGCAGGGCATCTTTAAAACCACAGGCATCAAAGCCGTGGTAGTTGATGAGGCCGACCGCCTTTTGGATCTCGGATTCTCCCAGGATATGCGCTATATCCTGCGCAAGCTTCCCCACTATGAGAAAAGACAATCCATGCTTTTTTCAGCCACCCTCTCCTACCGCGTAATGGAATTGACCTATGAGTACATGAACTTACCGGAGTTTATAGCTATTACGCCGGAGGAGGTGATTGTCGAGGGCATTGAGCAGTCTCTTTTTCACATTGGCAGTGATATGAAACTGCCCCTTCTTTTGGGTCTGCTGAAAAGGGAAGAATGGAGCCGGATTCTCATATTTGTCAACACCAAGGCCGGCGTAACATGGCTGACCCGCAAACTCAGCGGTAACGCATGGCCGGCCGAAGGTATCACCGGCGACTTGCCCCAGCGCAAACGCTTCAGGCTGATGGAATGGTTCAAAACCGGCCGGATTAAGATTCTGGTGGCCACGGATGTGGCTTCGCGAGGCATTCACGTTGAGGATATCAGCCATGTAATCAACTACGACCTTCCGCAGGATTCAGAAAACTATATCCACCGCATCGGCCGCACCGCCAGAGCAGGCAAAACCGGACGAGCGTTGTCACTGGCCTGTGAGAAATATGTTTTTCATCTCGAACCCCTCGAGGCCATGCTCGGTTACAAGATTCCGACAATTTGGCCCGAAGATGATTGGTTTATCAAAGACATATCCACGCGGGTACCTGGCAGGCATAAGGGGAGGGGGAGAAGACCCTCGCGGCGGCACGAACGCAGACGCAAGCAAAGCACAACGACTCCAGAAAAAACCCGGACCGGCTCATACCCGGGCAGTCTTTTCGGTTTTGCCCCGGAATCAAAACCAGCGGCCGCAGAGGGCCCCAAAAAGAAGAAAAAAAGGCGCCGCCGCTCCAAAAATCGCCTTACTCCCGCCAGCCGTGCTCCCGACAAGGCCGAAGGCCAAGCGCTTTCTTAAAAAATGTCTATGGGCGATCAAACTAGAAAGCCAAATCCGGACTGCTCTCCAGCCGACAAATATCCTTTATTTTTAATGCCTTAAAGCCCGATTAAATTCTTTCTGAGAAATCCTGTTAAGTATTTTTCACAAACAGCCGATAATAAATCCATTAACCCAAAAAATGTTTTCTGTGAATTTACCCGTATATTTTATAAACAATAAATAGGGCGGCTATTAAATGTCTAAGTATTATATTGTTGGTGGGCTTTTATGCCTCGGCGGTTTGGTATTAGTTGGCTTTCAGGCTATATCGTCAATGATGACGCCTGGTGATATCGTTTGGAAGAGTTTAAGCCTTGTTGACGTTCTTGATGCAACATATCTTAAATGGATTGACAGTATTTCATGGCATAGCATCCAAAAAAACTTAAAATATATCACAACAATGCCTATGTATATTTTGCTGCTTGGCACGGGCGCCTTCTCCATGATCGTCGGCGGCGTTGTTGACAAATAAAACCGGTGTTTATTGAGCGTCTTGCTCTTGATGGCACTTTGCAACCGGATCGCCTTCTATCCAGATGTTCACCCCCCTCCTCATTGCAGCCTTTGATTGCGATTTTAAACCACTTGACAGTGTAACAGCATGCCTTTAATATAACCGGCGATACACCATATTGCTTCTGCTGGTTATTGTTATGAACTAACCGCCACCCTTTGATCTTTACCCAGCCTAAGGAATTAAAACCATGAGCAAAACACAAACGCTAAGAAGAGTGGTCGTGACCGGTTTAGGATTGGTAACGCCGTTAGGTATAGATGTGCCTTCAACCTGGCAGGCCATGCTCGATTGCCGCTCGGGCATCGACTGGATTGCCGGTTGGGGCGATTTAGAAAAAATTAAAGCTAAGTATAAATTATCAGACGAATTTCCTTTTATCGCCGGGGAAGTTAAAGGCTTTAATATCAAAGATATCATCAAGCAAAGAAAGCCTGCTTTTTCTAGAGAGGATTTAAAACAGACAAAATATATGGATCCTTTTATAGAGTATGCCGATGCAGCGGCTTTAGAGGCGGTGGCTGATTCTGGCGCTCGTTTGGAGAATGGCGACATTGACCCTAATCGTGTCGGCGTTATTATCGGTTCGGGGCAAGGCGGCATTCAAACTTTGGAAAGAGAGCACCTGCGCCTTTTAGAAGGGAAAAAAGTGTCGCCATTTTTAATTCCACGTGAAATTCCGAATTTAGCGGCCGGTAATATCAGCATCTCCTTCAAAGCCAAAGGCATCAACGCCTGTATGTCTACAGCCTGTGCTTCCGGAGCGCACGCACTGGGGGAGGCGTTTCATCGCATTCAAATCGGCAAAGAAGATGCGATTCTCTGCGGGGGAGCGGAAGCTTCGATTACACCCCTTACGGTTGCAGGCTTTCATGCTCTCAAGGCGTTGTCATCTAAATACAAAACTCCGGAATCAGCCTTCCGCCCCTTTGATAAAGATCGCAACGGCTTTGTTATGGCAGAAGGAGCGGGGGTTCTAATCTTAGAAGAGCTGGAACATGCCCTGGCCAGGGGGGCCAAAATTTATGTCGAAATGACTGGCTGCGGTATGACCGGGGATGCCAGTCATATTACCGACCCTGATATTGACGGGGCGATCCGGTGCATGCGAATAGCCCTTAAAGATGCCGGCATCAGGCCGGAAGATGTCGATTTGATCAATCCCCATGCAACCTCCACCCCTAAAGGTGATATTAACGAAGCAAAAGCCCTAAAAGAGGTGTTTGGGGCCGGCAAAGAGAAGCCTTTCATTACCGCAAACAAATCTCAGTTAGGGCACTGCCTGGGGGCGATTGGAGCTATTGAGGCGGCTTTATGCGTATTGTCCATCCGGGATAATATCGTCCCCCCGATTCTGAATCTTGATCGTATTGACGAAGAATGCAAAGGTTTGAATTATGTCAGCGGTCAAGCCCTTAAAGCCCAAATTGATATTGCCCTTTCGAATTCGTTCGGCTTTGGGGGTACAAACGCCACTTTAATCTTCAAAAGATACACTGAGTAAAGACCCAGGCCCCGTATTTGACAATTGAAGATCATGCAATTATAGTTAGCATATTACATTAATAGTCGTTAGGGGTGCTCGTATATCCGGGCTGAGAAAATACCCTTAAGACCTGACGTGGATAATGCCAACGGAGGGAAACGGCTGTAAGCGCGGTACCTTTTCCGCTCTTATCGGTAGCCGTTTCCTTAATCGGAAACGGTTTTTTTATTATTGGAAAGGTAAGTCAAAATGGAAGACTCTCTGATTATCGCCGGTCGCCCTTTTTCTTCGCGGCTGCTGATGGGTACCGGAAAATTCTCTTCTAACAACGTCATGCAAAAGGCCTTAGAGGCCTCGGGTTCTGAAGTTGTCACCGTAGCCTTGAGAAGGGTGGATCTGGAAAATCCCGATGATGACCTGCTTAATGCCATCGACACCAGTCGTTATCTTCTTCTTCCCAACACCTCGGGTGCCAGGGATGCCCAAGAAGCGGTTAGACTGGCCCGCCTGGCACGGGCAGCCGGTTGCGAACCATGGATCAAGCTGGAGGTCACTCCCGACCCTCACTATCTGCTCCCCGATCCCGTCGAAACCCTTAAGGCCGCCGAAATCCTGGTCAAGGACAACTTCGTGGTGCTGCCCTATATCCATGCCGACCCGATCCTGGCCAAACGACTGGAGGATATCGGCACGGCCACGGTTATGCCCCTGGGGTCACCCATCGGCTCAAAACAGGGCATTAACACCAGAGAATCCATCGAAATCATCATCGAAATGGCGAATGTTCCGGTAGTGGTGGATGCCGGCCTGGGAGCACCCTCCCACGCTGCCGAAGCCATGGAGATGGGAGCCGATGCCGTTCTGGTCAATACAGCCATTGCAGTGGCCGCAGACCCGGCATTAATGGCACAGGCCTTCAAAAAAGGGGTGGAAGCCGGTCGAGAAGCCTTTCTGGCTGGAATCAGCTCCCGCCAGAAGGCAGCCTCAGCCTCCAGCCCTTTGACAGGCTTTTTGAGGCAACCGTAATATGAGTTTTTATGAAAAGATAAGCCGCTTGCGTTGGGAAGAGATTGAAAAACAGATCATGAGCCGCACCCCGGCTGACGTGGCCAAGGCGCTTGCAGCTCGATCCCTGGGAATGGATGGATTTATCAGCCTCCTGTCTCCAGCTGCGGAACAGGCCATGGAGGAGATGGCTCAAAGGGCTCACCGGCTCACGCAACAGCGTTTCGGTCGGGTAATCAGTCTGTTTGCCCCGCTCTATCTGTCCAACGAATGTACCAATGCTTGTGTCTACTGCGGATTTAATGTGCAAAATACTGTCGACCGCCTGACAATTGCATTGGAGCAGGCCGAGGCCGAAGCTTCTTTTCTGTATTCTCAGGGGTTTCGTCATATATTGCTGGTGTCCGGAGAGGCGCCGCAGGCCGTCACCATGGAGTATCTGACGAAAATATTGCAAAAATTGCGGCATAGTTTTTCCTCCATATCGATCGAACTCTATCCCATGCCCACCGTCGACTACCAAAATCTCATCACAAACGGGGTGGACGGCCTGGTCGTCTATCAGGAAACTTACAATGAAAAGCGCTATCGTGATGTTCATCCGGCCGGCAACAAGAGCAACTACCGCTGGCGGCTGGAGACACCGGAAAGAGGTGGTGAGGCCGGATTTCGCCGTATCGGGATCGGCGCTCTTCTGGGGCTTGACAACTGGCGCGTAGAAGGATTTTTTCTGGCACTGCATGCCCGCTATCTTTTGCGCAATTTCTGGAAATCACACATCACCATTTCCTTCCCGCGCCTGCGGCCCGCAGCCGGTGAATACGAGCCTCCTTATCCGGTCTCTGACGCCCAGTTTGTCCAGCTTATCACCGCGTTAAGGCTCTTGCTCCCGGACGCGGGCCTGGTTCTATCTACCCGCGAGTCAGCGTATCTCAGGGACAACCTGATCCCTATCGGGATAACTTCCATGAGCGCCGGATCCTGCACCGCACCCGGCGGCTATGCTCATGAAGTTCAGGCCGAAGCCCAGTTTGATATCGCCGACCACCGTTCTCCTAAAGACGTTGCCGCAATAATCAGAGCCAAGGGCTACGAGCCTGTGTGGAAAGACTGGGATGCGGCCTTTCTTCAATAAACTTTGATAAATTCGTAAAAAATGAAACGTGAAATGTAAATGGAAATCACAATCAACGGGGAAAAAAGAGCTGACTTTGCCTCGCCGCTGACGGTAGCCGAACTGCTCGAGCAACTGGGGATCAACCCCAAATCGATTGTTGTGGAGCGCAATCTGGAAATCGTGGCCAAAAACAGAATGAACGAAACAACTGTCCGGGATGGAGATGCCATTGAAATCATACGGCTGGTAGGTGGTGGCTAAATGAAACGGGAAGCAAGAAAAAGCGCGTTCAGGCAAGTCGACCTATACCCTGTTACCTGTGAACGGCTGTCCCGTGGAAGGTCCAATCTGGAGGTCTTAAAAGCGGTAATTCAGGGCGGCGCCAGGATCATTCAGCTGCGGGAAAAAGAATATTCCGGCAAAAAAATATACGACCTGGCCTTGAAGTTCAGGGAAATTACAACCAAGGCGGGAGTTCTGCTAATTATCAACGATCACGTGGATATTGCCATGGCTGTAGAGGCCGACGGTGTTCACCTCGGCCAGGACGACTTTCCTTTAAACGCTGTCAGGAAGATTGCGCCGGAACTGCTCATCGGCGCCTCCACCCACTCCCTTAAGGAGGCGATCCAGGCCCAAAAAGAAGGCGCGGACTACATCAATATCGGTCCCATATTTTCCACCGGCACCAAGGAAGGGATAGAGCGCTTTTTGGGCCCGGAGGCTATCGCCGCCATCAGTCCTGAAATCGATGTGCCTTTTACAGTAATGGGCGGCATCTCCGAGTCCAACATCGACCAGGTGCTTGCCAAGGGCGCACGCCGCGTGGCTATGGTCACGGCCATCACCCAGGCCCCCGACATTACCGCCAAAACAAGGTCCCTAAAGGAAAAAATTCAAAGCTATCTTTGATGAATCCATAGTATCCATCAAAAAGGCAAGGCCCTGTAAAAGGCCTTGCCTTTTATGTTCGGTTGAGCCTGAACCCATCTATTCGAGTACGGTGTCGCCCGAACGCTTTGTAAATATATTATCGGCATATTTAAATATTGCTTTACACCTTTTTATTCGAATTAAATCTGTTATCTGATTTGGCCTGCTTTACCCGTTCATCAACCTCGGCCAGCCAACCGGTTTTAACTTCGGTCTGGGCATCGAATTCCGGTACATACGGCTTTATGTCCAGCAGTGGCGTCCCGTCGACAATATCGACGTTCTCGATTTCAAGGATATCCCCCTCGACCGCATTAAGCTTAACTATCGACAAACCGATGGAATTGGGTCGCCGGGGCGCCCTGGTGGCAAAAACGCCGCGTGGCTGATCGTCTAGAAAAGGGGTCGCCATTAGATCGTATTCTTTTGACAGATGAAAATGATAAATCAAAACAAGATGAGAAAAGCCTTCCAAATCCTTTAGTCCGCCTATATAGTCCTTTTTGATTTTGATGGTGCCTCGCACACCCTTGGCCCCTGATGGCTGAATCGGCATTCCTGCTTGCTTTTTAAAAGGAGTGCGTATACTTCCGATAGGTCTGTATGTAATGTGATTCATTTTTTTGACTTTCCGTTTTGTTTTTTTGTGCTTTTTTACGAAAGTATTTTGTATTTAGTTTTTGGTTTTTTAGCAAGCTGTTCTATAAGTATATATTTGAAACAAAACACTAAATACTAAGCTCTTGATGAATTCGACTTTTTGCGCATTCAACTATAGATGGCTAAGTAAAAAGGTTCATATACCCCCGCCAAACCTCGTCGGGATAAAAAGGCGTAATAGATGGGACTTTTTACGACGCCATCAACGCTGCATATCACAAAAACTTTGTGTAGAGAAGTCTTATGAGCCCCCGTTATCGCTTTAATCGCCTGGAAATTGCCGGCTCCCTTGGAGATATAGGAACCCTGCTGCCCATGGCCATTGCAATGATCCTGGTCAATGGCTTAAGTCCCACGGGCATGTTCTTTTCCATTGGTATATTTTTTATTATTTCAGGTCTTTATTACGGTATTACGGTTCCGGTTCAGCCCATGAAGGTCATCGCTGCCTATGCCATTGCAACGGCCATGACGGCGTCCCAGATTCTGGCTTCGGCAGCGCTGATGGGCGTTTTTCTTTTGATCATCGGCGGAACCAACGCAATTACGCCCATCGGCAAGTATACGCCCAAAGCTGTGGTCAGGGGCGTACAACTTTCCACCGGCACCCTCCTGATGGCCCAGGGGATTAAATTCATGTTAGGCACTTCCAAATTCCAACTGATACGGCAGGCGGCTGAACCCTATCTGACCCTGCAGTATCTGGGACCGTTGCCGACCAGTGTCCTCGTCGGCGTTGTCGGCGGCGCTTTAACACTTTTGCTGCTTGAAAACAAACGGTTTCCGGCCGGACTGGTGATCGTTTTGGGTGGCATGTTGCTGGGGCTGATTCTGGGCACCCACCAAGGATTCGACAAGCTCAAACCGGGCCTTTATTTTCCGGACATACTGCCGTTCGGGTTTCCCGCTCAAGCCGACTTTACCTTCGCGCTGTTTGCTTTAGCGCTTCCTCAACTGCCCATGACGATAGGCAATGCCGTTATTGCCAACGCCGACCTGTCCCAAGAGTATTTTGGTGATGATTCCAAAAAAGTTACCTATAGGGCCCTGACTATCAGCATGGCTCTGGCCAATTTTATGAGCTTCCTGGTAGGCGGCATGCCCCTTTGTCATGGTGCCGGCGGATTGGCCGCTCACTATCGCTTTGGAGCCCGGACCGCAGGTTCCAATCTGGTCATTGGAAGTTTTTTTCTGCTGATGGCGCTTTTTTTAGGCATGCATGCACTTGCGATAGTATATCTGGTGCCCATGGGTGTGTTGGGTGTGTTGCTGGTATTTGCCGGCAGCCAGTTGGCCCTGACCGTTATCGATATGCAAGAGCGCAAAGATCTTTTTGTCGTCCTGCTGATGCTGGGCATAACCCTGGCCTCCAATCTTGCGGTCGGATTCATGGTGGGGTTCGCTGTTGCCTACGCGTTAAAGTCAGACAAGCTTCATGTATAAACCCAATTGAGTCCGACTCAATTGGGTGGTTGCGGGTTACGCGTTGCATGTTGCGCGTTATATACGATAAACAATTCATTTTTAACAAGCCTACAATTTTATATGACCTGTACAAACGTCTTCCGTTTTGGTACTACTATCTTGAATTTCTCAGCTCGCCTTCAGCGGGATTCATTTGCATGAAACTTAACAAAACATTGATCACCGAAAAAATCACCAGACAGAAACTCTTTTTCGCTGCATTGAGCGGTTTCCTGCTGACGCTCTCCTTCCCCAAGGCGGAGCTGTTCTGGCTGGCCTGGTTCGCCCTTGTTCCTATGCTGGCTGCTTTAAGAAACCTTTCACCTAAAAACGGATTTGTTCTGGGCTTCGGCGCGGGCCTGGCACATTATCTTACCCTAATTTACTGGCTGGTGCCTACCATGCAAACATATGGACATCTTCCCTTGTACTTAAGCCTGCCCGTTCTTTTCCTGCTGTCCGCCTACCTTGCGCTGTACATGGCTGCTTTTTGCTTTATTATAAACCGGCTGTTCACAACGCCCCTCACTTTTTTTGCTTTGGCGCCGTGTGTCTGGGTTGCTTTGGAATATGTGCGTACATTTCTTTTCACAGGATTCCCCTGGGAGCTGCTTGGGTACTCTCAATTTAAAGTGCTGCCGATAATACAGATAGCCGATATGGTTGGAGTTTATGGTGTGTCTTTTTGTATTGTATTGGGGAATGCAGCACTTTTTATGCTATTTTTAGCTTTAACGAAACAAGGCTGGCAGGCAAAGATGGTTACCAGGCGCCTGGCCACAGGATCGTTATTTGCTTTCGTCACAATCTTCGGCCTGGTTTGGTTGTATGGAACATGGCGCATACAAGCTGTCGACGCCGTGTCATCCAATGCCCCTGTGGCCAGGATTGCAATTATCCAGGGAAATATAGACCAGGCTATCAAGTGGGACCCGGCTTTTCAGCAAGTTTCGACCCTGAAATATATTAACCTGTCCATGCAATCGAAAGCAGACCGGCCGGATCTTGTTGTGTGGCCTGAAACCGCCGCACCTTTTTATTTTTTACAAAATACCAAGCTTTCGCAATTGGTTATAAAAGGGGTTCAAGATACCGGGGCAGACTTGCTGTTCGGCAGCCCTTCATTTCGTCCCGGGAAAAACAGTGTCGAGTATTATAATAGCGCTTACCTGATCGGGCCCGGGCCAAAGGTATACGGGCGTTATGACAAAGCTCATCTGGTTCCATTTGGAGAATACGTTCCCCTGCATAAATGGCTGCCGTTTATAAATAAAATGGTTGAAGGGGTGGGAGATTTTCGCCCGGGCAAACAAGGCCAAACAATTGGGTGGAAAGATTACAACATAGGGATACAGATCTGTTATGAAATAATTTTTCCCAAGCTTTCCAGATTGATGGCCCAAAACAATGCGGCCCTGCTGGTAAATATCACCAATGACGCCTGGTATGGCAGATCGAGCGCTCCTTATCAGCATTTTTCCATGGCAATATTTCGGGCAGTGGAAAACCGGCGCGCCCTAATCAGAGCGGCCAATACCGGCATCAGCGGTTTTATAGATCCTGCCGGCAGGATCGTCGCCTCCACCCGGCTGTTTGAGGATGCCTTTATAACCCGCCCGATGCCCTTGCTGCACATATCAACCTGGTATTCCCGCTTCGGAGATCTGTTTGCCATGATCTGCCTGGCAGCAACGCTGGCAGCAGCAATATATTCCATTATTCGCCATCGCAACGCTTCCCGGCAAAACAAAGAGATTAACCAATAAGCCCTAAGTCCCATACGGAAAAAGAAAATTTGGCCCGCAAAGGCGCAAAGGCCCAAAGATGGTTTTGTAATAAAAACTTAGCGTCTTTGCGTGAAACAAACCTTCAACGAGGAACTATAAAATGAAGGTCATCTCCAAAAGAGTTGGAGTGATCCAGAAATTAATGTTCGACTTTTGCTGGATAACATTACAAATTGGATATTATCCAGAAACAAGGTAAATGTAATATCAAAGAAAAAACCCTTTAATCACTTTTTAGGTCAAAATAATAAGACATGATGGAAACAATAGGAATAATTAAATCGATCGGCTACTTTCTTTTAGCCGGTCTTTTTGAAATAGGTGGTGGCTATCTTGTTTGGTTGTGGCTGAGAGAAGGCAAACCTATCAGCTATGCATTTGTGGGCTCAATCATCTTGGTTCTTTATGGAATAATCCCTACTTTCCAGCCCACTCATTTTGGTCGCGTTTATGCAGCGTATGGCGGTGTTTTTATCGTTTTAGCAATTCTATGGGGTTGGAAAATAGATGGAATTATCCCAGATAGATTCGACATTATCGGTGGTGGAGTAGCCCTGATAGGCGTTGGCATCATAATGTATTGGCCAAGAAGCTAACTTGTACTGCAAACATAGAAAAAATATTGCAACCCATGACCTAACAAATCATTTAAGAGGGATTTTGGTTGCGCTGCGCTTCACCAAAACCCCTTAATACAAGTGAGTGAATGGGGTCAAACCTTGATCATTGATTATTGTGCATTATGTTAATTTATTGCAAATAGTTATATTGATTAGACCAATGATTTGTTGATGATATTAATCACGAATCAAGGTTTGACCCCAGGCCCTCTTAACCGCCCTGGCAATAGCCGTCAACCAACCTCGTCAAACATTTGATCAAAAAGACCTTTACCCTGATATAGTTACGAAAGCTGCTGCTCTATGTTTTTCTTTGGTTATGAATCACCCCTCTGTCGATGGGAACAAAAGAGTTGGGCATGCTGCTATGGAAACGTTTCTTGTCTTTTGAATGGGTATGAAATAATCTCCAGCGTAGATGAACAAGAGCGTGTCATGCTCGAGCTTGCCTCAGGAAAGATGTCACGTATAAACTTTTCAGAATGGATAAATAATCACATATGTCACACAACCAACGGATGAACCAGACGGGATTAACTTGCGGATTTTTTCGTGAAAGGTCGTGCAAGCTTGATAGTTGAGGTGATTACCCTCACCGAGATGCTATAGCAACAGCAAATAAATGGTGCAAATAAATGGTGTCGAGTCTTGAATAGTGAATAAGATGCCACTATTCAGTAGAGTAGAACCTCGGTGCAGTGGCTATGGGCGTCGGTGGCAGTTCCACCGGTTTCCCGGTAGGCTTCAGTCCGACTACCATACCTTCCTTCCCTTAGTCCCCTCGTCGAACCGGACGTCGGGTTTTCCCCGGTACGACTCTCCGACGACCTTGCCTCTCCGAGCCGTAAGCTCTCCGAGCCGGAGGCCATGAGTTTATCAGTAACCGTTGTCGTTGAATTACAATGATTAACCGAACTGGTATAATCCCAGCCGAACGACTAAATTGTCGTGGACTCTCCAGGTGCCCCTCGATTGATCACTGTACTTCCGCTTCAGGAATATTCGTAGCCGTTCACAGACAAACGCATTAAGCTTGCGAAGCCGCTTGAGCACTGCTCTGGTCGCCTTGTGATAATTGTTCCGACCCTTTATTGCCGGTGTCAGTTCCTTTATCAACTCTTCCAGCGATAGACTATAACGCCGCCCTACCACTTCGCGTACTCGCTGCTTGATGCGTCCCATCGAACGCTTTGAAGGCCATATTGCGCAGAACTGCTTTTGGCCTTTACGCGCTTCCAGGCCTCCAATACAACATCTTCACGATAGATCTTATCGTAAAAAGCCCCGAATCTCCTATCCAGCGACTGCTTCGCTGCATGGGACAGTTTAGACTGCAAGTCAGAAACTTTATTCCGCTACGTTAATAGCTCCTTGAGCACGCATGCTTTCTTGCTGTTACCAGAGAGAAATGCAACTGGTGTATAAACCGAAGATGATTCGGGACAGTTCGAGTTCTTTACCCGGTTGTCGCACCGTTCCCCAACGACTGCCGCTTGGGTTTTGTTAAAGCGGGGGCCCCGTAAACCCGCACATTATCCTCACCATCAAATCTATCCCCTGTTCCGCATTTCAACTCACTGCCTAAACACGGTCGAAGTATGGCCCCACGCTCAAGGCAGGTTATGTTGTTCTGCCCGTCATCACTTCCAGGCCACTCCGACACCCCGGGTCCCTACCAGGTGCTTATGCCCTTTGCTTCCCTGATAGCTCCGGCCTTCTCCCTGATTAGAGAGGATCGGCGCGTATCCCTGCTTTGCAGGGTTTATCCCTCAATCGGACTCTCTCCGAGCCGTAGGCCCAGCTATAGCCGCCCGATCAAATCTTACGAGGCTGCACCATTCGCTTAACGCTACGGCCTGCGGCTTTGGCCAGCACCCCTGACTGGATAAAACCCGCATATTCTGCGAGCCGTCTCGGTACCGTGTCGGGGCAAGTTCAGCCCGTGTGTTACCACACGAACCCGCCCTCTGCCTACATATCCATAAGGGTAACTGATATAATAATCTCCTTTCAGGTTAATAGCTAACGGTCTCGCGACCTCGTACCTATTCAAGATTTGTCACCGTTACCATTCAGCTAACTATGACTTTGCAAAATAGTCTTTGGGGAACCTGTTAGTCTGCTTCAGGAAAATCTCCTCTATCGTTTTAAAGGCTTTCTCGTATTGTATTTGAAGTCTTTTGCTATCTTTCGTGTCACTTAATTTGCGACAATCGACTTGATTTTTAGCTGTGTTAAATAAAATTTTCATCCCCTTGGTACCACCTGTTTTTCGGCGAATAATACGTATCTTGTGTTTTGCCAGCACCTGTTCGGCAATTTTTATATTTCGCTCCCCAATATCTCTTATGCAATTACGCAGGCTAAACATATTGCCACCGCCAAAAATCTGGGCAGAATAATGAGAAGCATCCGGGTCAATGCTCATCAAAGACCGAATGATCATTTCACATGAACTCTCTCCATATTTGCCGGGATTGTTTTGCATTGCTTTTCTGACAGCTGATGGCATTAAAAAATGATTCATGGCCGCATGGCCGTTGCACTTATTGTACAGGCATATTGATACACATGACCCCAGCAGCGTTCCTACCAGCATAGGTTTTTTTGTTATATAATATTCACTAATTTGAAGGAATTTTTTGTCCATTTTTTTACTAAAAACCGGGCCTTTCCCAGCATTAAGGTCAAAGAGGATGGCCGAGTTTTTTTCTTGGAATCGTATACACTGCTCAATCTGAATAAAAAACCCGCTTCCGAGTAGAAACGGGTTTCTATTTCTTTAGCTTAGCAACCCCGTTATCTTATCCGCTTAAAACGGACTTAGATCGGAAGCTTTGCGTCCCAACCTTTCGGAAGGTTTGCCCTTCAGCAAAATGTAAAACAAGAAAATTCGTGCTAACTAATATATCGGCAGTTTTAAAGAAATCCTTGAGTTTTATTTATTTTCCGTGAATTTTCTTTAAGATCCAAGCCATGTTTTCACCAAGGCTTTTCATGGTATTAAGGCCTTCGTCGTCTTTTTCCACCTCGCCCTTGTCCAGGCCAAAACCCATGTTCCAATAAATGGAACCGGGGACAATCATCTGCCCAATGAAAAAGAAATGGTTTATGGAATTGAATACATGGAGGGCCCCTGCACGGCGAGCGGCAACAACGGCAGCGCCGACTTTGCGGCTAAACATCCTGTCGTTGGCGATGCTTGTCATGCCGGCCCTATCAATTAAGGCCTTAAGCTCTGTAGAGACGTTCGCGAAATATGTGGGAGAACCAAGAATAATACCATCGGCCTCGATCATTTTTTCAATGCAAGCATTTAATATGTCGTTGTTCACTGAACATCGCTGATCTTTATTTTCCCAGCACTTCATGCAAGCTAGACATCCTCGTATTTTTTCGCCGGCAAATTGTACCAGCTCTGTTGCTATCCCTTCTTTCTCAAGCTCGCCTAAAACTATGTTGATAAGAATGGCTGTGTTGCCGTTTTTCCGGGCACTTCCGTTAAAGGCTACGACTTTCATGGGATTGGTCCTCCTTGATAAGGTTGATAGAATGTTTCATTTTTTGACCAGGTTCATCTGCTGTTGACATTACTATAGAAGAATCATACCAAACAGACAAGCTCAAACAGCAAGAAAAGTTTGTATGCATGGAATCACCGGGACGACTCTGGGTGCTTTCGTGTTGAGCTTTAAGGGGGTTGCGGGGACTGCCGGTAGAGATTTTGATGTGATGATTCCAAATCAGAGACAAAAGCAGGTCGCGCCTTAAACATCAGCATTAAACTCTGTCAGGTGCTTCAGCCATATGATCTTTGTAGATTTGATAATATAAGAACACTTTTTTAATATAGCGTTTGGTAGCCTTAAAAGGCGGAACTCCCCGATAAAGCCTGACCTTTCGGCTGCCGGCATTGTAAGCTGCCAGCGCCAGCTTAATGTCTCCGTCAAACCGATTCACAAGCTGTTTAAAATATCTGACGCCACCGTCAAGATTTTGCTCCGGGTTGAAACTATCTTTTACGCCGAGGGCGGCAGCAGTGGCGGGCATCAACTGCATAAGGCCCCGGGCGCCTCTTTTGGAAACCGCTCTGGGATTATATTCGGACTCCGCCATCACAATAGCATTCACAAGGGCGGGGTCCATCTGATAGCGATTGGCCGTTTGCAGTATAATCGGATGTAATAAATGTTCCCCTTTCTTGCCGAAAACAGACCTGGGCCTGTATTCCGGCTGGGTTTTAGCAAGATTTTTTGCTGCAGATGGGGGGGTGTTGATCTTAATTGTCACCTTTTTTGTCTCTGCCGTGGAAATATTAGCATATTTCGCGTTGAGGGCCAGGATTGACACACAAACACTCAAGACAAAAACAAATAGCCAACGTACCGATTTCTGTAAAAACAGGCTTGCGGGTAATTCTGCGTCCATATTATACCTTTTTTGGTGAAATCCTTATTTTGCTACATCCTAACCGAACGAGCACCGCCCCGCCCCGTAGCAGGATCTTCGAGAAGCGGAACAGCTGCAACTTGATGATCTCGTAAAAAGTCACGAATTAAACTATAGATGGCTAAAATAGCTAGTTTCCCACAAAAATCAAGCATGATTTTAGGCGGTATATAATGGGTATAAGCCTTGCCATTCTAAGGTTCAATGTTCAAAGGTTCAGAGGTTCAGAGGTTGATCCTCTCGTTTAATTATCCCTATGGAATCAATGCTATAGAAAAAAAGCGCGAAGCGATTAACCCGACTCGGCTGAGCTCGTCGCAGGCTGAACGCTGAACGCTGAACCTCCTAACCCAGACCGACCGGATGTCCAATTTTTATGAAATCCCGCAGTATATAACAGTCTCCGGTCATTTTTATCTGGTGAATGACGAGGTCTGTACATAACACTTATAGCATTTAAATTCCAATCTGTTGGGTGAGTTTACATGCAAAAAATGTGTTTTTGCTGAAGAACTTTTTTGAAAAATAAAGAAAATAAGCGCTTTAAGGAGGTTTTGCGAGAAATCATTTTTTGTTCAAAACTGGCCGTTCCGCTAAAACCGTTTGATATGCTTGGCAAAAAATTACGCTTTAAAAACATCGTGGTTTTAGTTGGTTAGCAACCGTTGCCAAAAAATAGTCTGCTAAATCAAACACATACAAACTGTTGATAACACGCCGAGAACTCCTGGCTAAACCGGTTTCATTAGGCTTGACGCCGCCGCGTCAAGCTCATACAGATATACCACTTTGTTGTACTCTCTTGCAAAACTTGTTGAGACTTGCGATATAATGAGTTTTTAAGCATATCTCACCGTGATTTTAATGTGCGTCATATTTTAATTATAATCCGTTAAGACATGCACCAAATATTAGTAATTGATGACGAAAAAGCGATTCTGGACGTGGTTCAAATGGCATTGACCAGAGCCGGCTTTGAGGTTGAAACTGCCGCAGACGGGCTCAAAGGCATCCAAAAGTTTGACGAAGGCCGCTTTGATGTGGTTATTACTGATATGCTAATGCCGGGTGTCAATGGCCCTAGCGTTGTTCAACACATCCGCAATTCCAAAAGATCGTCTACCCCCATCATTGGTTTTTCCGGAACACCCTGGTTCCTTAACTCTAGCGACTTTGATGTTGTTTTCACAAAACCTTTCCCGCTCAAAGACCTGGTGGATGCTGCCCAGAATCTTTCCGCAAAAACTTAAACGCCAATATCCATTAATAATCTTCTCCTTTTTCGAGACTTTTGAAAAAAGAGCGGCACCCTTTATGATTATCATGCTGGCCGCCCTGCTTGTTATTACCTATATTACGACGATATCGCTCTGGTTTCCCAAATTTCTTTACGGTTCCCTTTTCTAAAATTCAAAAAGCCGGAGGAATTGCTCCCCCCGGCTTCATTCCCAATCTCTCAGACGGGACGGCTTGATCACATATCTGATTTAAAAAACTGTTCCGGCTCAGTAACCGTACCCGGCTTCCTGGTATATTCGGTGGGAACAGAGCCCTCCTTAAAGCCTTCGAAAATCGTTTTTTCAGATTCAGGTATGGGCAAAAGACCAGTTGCCGCATCAATTTTAGAAAAGACAATCCCTTCCGGCACCTGAAACGCCCTGACAGGTTTATCTTGCAGGATATTTTTCATGAAGCCCAGCCATATGGGGCTTGCGGCTCTGGCGCCCGTTTCGTGCTTGCCCAGCGGGCCTTCTTCGTCAAATCCGACCCACGTGCCGGTCACATAACGGGGTGTAAAACCGAGGAACCAGGCGTCAAACAGGTTGTTAGTGGTACCGGTTTTGCCGGCCACCGGCCGACCCAGCGCCCTCACCCTGCGACCGGTTCCCTGTTTGACCACACTCTCAAGCAGGCTGGTCATGATATAAGCCGTATTTTTCTCCATGACTTTTTCTCTGACAGGGGGCGCTTCCTCAATTACATTCCCGTCCCGATCAACGATTTTTGTAATAAAAACCGGCTCCACACGATAGCCGGAATTGGCAAAAACCGAATAAGCGGTGACCAGTTCAAGCAATGATACGCCGGATGATCCCAGAGCGATAGAAAGATTTCTGCTCAACCTTGAGGTGATACCAAGCTTGCGGGCGTAATCTATGGCATAATCAATGCCAATATCTCTTAAGATCTTTATGGTTACCACGTTGCGTGACTTGGCAAGCGCATTGCGCAAAAGGGTGGGGCCGAAAAATTTTTCTTTGTAGTTCTTGGGTTTCCACGTAAAATCACGTTCCGTATCCTGAAATACAATCGGAGAATCGATAATCATGGTGGCAGGTGTATATCCCTTGTCAATTGCCGCTGCATATATCACCGGTTTAAAGGCGGAGCCCGGCTGCCGCCGCGACTGGATCGCCCGGTTAAACTGACTTTCTTTGAAGTCCCGGCCGCCCACCATTACCTTAACCAGGCCGCTTTCGGTTTCCAGGCACAGCAAAGCGGCCTGCACTTTGGGCTTCTGCTCCAAGGCCAGGCTCCACAGGTCCGTATCTTCAATCTTTCCCTTTATTTTTGCGAATATGACATCCCCAACGCGTAACACTTCCCCAGGGCGATTAACCCTGTCTTCATAAAATGCAATCTCCGGGTCCGGTTTACGTGCCCAGCGCATATCCTTGATATCGATCGTTCCCAAGGCATTCCCCATGCGTACTGTTACCGTTTTGTCGTTGTCATTAACCCCTATTACCACCCCCTTGACGACCTGTCCTTCCTCCAAAGGTTTTTCATCATGCTCATCCTGAAATTCTTTGGAGAACGCCTCGATATCTTCGGGCGCAAGATGGTTTAACGGGCCCCTGTATCCCTGCCGTTTATCCAGAGCTTTTAATCCTTTTGTGATTTCCCGCCGAGCCGCCTTTTGCATCTCAATGTTCACGGCCGCATAAACCTGAAGCCCTTCCTTGTAAAGGATGTCGGCGCCATATTTTTTCTCAAGATAGCGCCTGATATGTTCGGTATAGACCGGAACCTCTTCAATATACCAGTTGCGCCTGGGCTTGATGTCGAGCACCTGGTTAATAGCTTCCGTGGCTTGAATGTTGGTTATATAACCTTCGGCAACCATCCGATTTAAAGTGTAAATCTGGCGTTGCTTGGCTCTTTCCGGGTGCCTGAAAGGGGAATACCTGCTGGGAGCCTGGGGCAGTCCCGCTAAAACTGCGCATTCTGCCAGGTTCAATTCCTGGACGGATTTGCCGAAATAGTTTTCAGATGCCGCCTCAACACCATAAGCTCCATGCCCCAGATAAATTTGATTCAAATATAAAAAAAGAATTTCATCTTTGCTAAACGATTTGTCAATGCGGTAGGCCAGTATGGCCTCTTTGAGTTTGCGGGTGTAGCTTTTTTCAGGTGACAACAAAAAAGACTTCGTTACTTGCTGGGTAATCGTGCTGCCGCCTTGGACAATTGTTCCCGCCTCGATGTTTTTAAAAAACGCCCTGATAATGCTAAAAACATCTATGCCCTTGTGGGTATAAAACCTTGAATCTTCAGCTGCCACGAACGCCTCTTTCAGCATTGTGGGCATTTTTGACAGCGGAACCACTATGCGGCGCTCTTTATAAAATTCCGCGATTTTGCGGTTATCGTCTGAATACACGGTTGTAATAACCGGGGGACGATAATCCTTAAGGGTGGTAATTTTGGGCAGGTTTTCGCTAAGGTAGAAATAGGTCCCGGCCCCGGCAAGCAAGGCGCAAATCACCAGCAGGACAAACGACCAGCAAGCCCACCGCACAATTTTCGCTAAAAAGCCCCCCTTTCGCTTTCTGGCGCGCTTTTTTAATATCTGCGCAGTACTTTTGCGTTTAGGCATAAACCAAAACCCGATCTGGCGTTATCTGTTAATTGTTATTGGTTTGCGGATATCCATGAACCATCTTAGGCTGCGTTACTGATTTCTCTCGATTTTGTTTATCCTTTAGGCTTCAGGCTGCGCCTCCGGCTACGACCCGACCGGTCGCTTTCAGCTTCCGACTTCGCTCTTTGAGCTACGACGGGACAAGACGACCCAACAAGCCGGGCAAGCCATGTTGGAGAAAGATTCCAAGGCTTGCATGCTAACAAATATCGTTCGTTTATGCAAGGTGATCATCCTGCATCCGGATAGTGCATTTTTTGTGCAGACAAGGCAAAAAGAGTTTGACTTTGCTCCGAATTCTCGTTATTTGATATAGTTTTAATTTGCCTTAACGTTGCATAAACCATAAGGCTGATGGCGTCGTCAAAAGTCCCATCTACTGCGTTGTAGTATTTTTGCAGACACTCGGCATACTACATGTATGGCCTCGTTCCTGAAAAAATATTACGCCTTTTTATCCCGCCGAGGTTTGGCGGGGGTATATGAACCTTTTTACTTAGCCCTCTATAGTTGAATTCGTGACTTTTTACGAGATCATCAAGGCTGATATTTAACAAAAGGCGTACTATATGATCAAGCTTGATTTTGAAAAACTCGGCGGCCTGGTACCTGCTGTGGTCCAGGATTATCAAACCGGCGAGGTATTAATGCTGGCCTTTATGAATGAAGAAGCATGGCGCGCAACGCTTTCCAGCGGTCAGGCCACGTATTACAGCCGCAGCCGGCAGACATTGTGGGTCAAAGGCCAAACATCGGGAAATCTGCAACTTGTCAAAGAAATCAGGGTTGACTGTGATGATGACACTGTTTTGCTTAAAGTTGAGCAGCTTGGTGGTGCGGCCTGTCACACCGGATATAAGAGCTGTTTTTTTAAACAGATAGAAAATGGAACTGTCAAAATCACCGCCAAGCCGGTATTTGATCCCGAGGAGGTATATAAAAAATGACAACGCTGTTAAAGCTGGGAATTCCCAAAGGAAGCCTGCAAAACGCAACCATTGCTCTGTTCAGACGCAGCGGGTGGAAAATTAACGTCAACGGCCGAAGCTATTTCCCGGAAATCAACGATGATACGATTGAATGCGCCATCTGCAGAGCCCAGGAGATGTCCTGTCATGTGGAGAGCGGCACCCTGGATGCCGGGCTCACCGGCAAGGACTGGATCGTTGAAAACAGCTCCAGCGTGCACGTGGTAGCTGACCTTGTCTATTCTAAAGTAAGTGCGCGACCGGCCCGCTGGGTCTTGGCGGTTACCTACGATTCGCCCATCAAAAAGCTGGAAGATCTGGAAGGAAAAAAGATATCAACGGAGCTGGTAGAATTTACTAAAGAGTACTTTGCTGAACGCAATATTAATGTTGTTGTTGAGTTTTCATGGGGGGCAACCGAAGCCAAAGTGGTATCCGGTCTGGCAGATGCCATCGTGGAAGTTACGGAAACCGAAAGCACTATTAGGGCCCATGGTTTGAGAATTGTCCATGAATTGATGCAGACCAATACCCAATTGATTGCCAACCATGATGCCTGGAAGCATCCTGCCAAAAAAAAGAAATTAGAACAGCTTGCGCTGTTACTCAAAGGCGCTCTTCTGGCTGAAAAACTGGTCGGCCTGAAAATGAATGTTCCTGAAAAACATATGAAACGGATAGTGTCATTGCTGCCGAGCCTCAATGCTCCTACGGTTGCCCCGCTTTATGACTCAAACTGGTTTGCAATCGAAACCGTGGTAGAATCAACTGTCGTCAGGGATCTTATTCCTGAGCTACTGAAAAACGGCGCTGAAGGCATTATTGAATATCCGCTCAATAAAGTAGTCTAGAAATCAAGTTGCGGGTTGCGGGTCGTAGCGCAGCGTTGATTCCGCTGAAGGCGGGGTTAAGAAGGGTGGGGAAATGATTTCAAAGCGAACGCAGGAAATGACCCCTTTTATCGTCATGGATGTTCTTGAAAAAGCCCATGCAATGGAGCGCAAGGGCGCTCATATCATCCACATGGAGGTGGGGGAGCCTGATTTTGACACGCCCCAGTGCATCAAGGATGCCGCGTGCAAGGCTCTCAATGACGGCCATACTCATTATACTCACAGCCTCGGTATTCTAGAGCTGCGGGAAGCCATTTGCGAACATTATTTTGACACCTACAATGTTTCCATAGATCCTGGCCGGGTGGTGATATCCTCCGGGACGTCACCGGCCATGTTTGTCATGTTTGCAGCGCTCCTGGAAAAGGATGACCAGGTCATTATTTCAGATCCTCATTATGCCTGCTATCCCAATTTCATCAAGTTCGTACAGGGCCGGCCGGTTACCGTACCGGTCTATGAGGAAGACGGCTTTCAATATCGACCTGAGGCCATCAAAGCAAAGATAACACCGCAAACCAAGGCCGTCTTAATCAATTCTCCGTCGAATCCAACCGGCAACCTCCTATCGGCAAGCCGGATGCAGGCCATTGCCGAGCTGGTTTTGGAAGCAGGCTCTCCCTATATCATTTCAGATGAAATTTATCACGGCCTGGTTTATGAAGGCAAAGAACACTCTGTCCTTGAATTTACAGACAAGGCTTTTGTTTTTAACGGCTTCTCTAAACTCTATGCCATGACAGGCTTAAGGCTTGGATACATGATTGCACCCAGGGACTTTATCCGGCCTATACAAAAGGTCCAGCAAAATTTTTTTATTTCCGCCAACGCCATGGTGCAGATGGCCGGCATCACCGCCCTCAAGGAGGCTGGAAATGACATTTTGCAAATGAAGCAAATATATAACGAGCGCAGACAATATATGATTCGCCGTTTGAAAGACATGGGTTTGGGGATAACTGTTGAACCCACGGGGGCGTTCTATGTGTTTGCAAACGCAAAACACATTTCGAGCGACTCATATAAACTTGCCTTTGAAATTCTGGAAAAGGCCCATGTGGGGGTGGCACCCGGCATTGATTTTGGAAAAAACGCTGAAGGTTATCTTAGATTTTCTTATGCAACTTCCTTGGAAAATATCTCCGAGGGGATGGATCGACTGGAAAAGTATATTAAAACTATACCGGATCTATGATGCATCTTGCACCCTGTGCCTTACATCATGTATCTTGTATATCAACCATGATTATCAAGTCCGCCGAATTCGTTAAAAGCGCTGTCAAACCGGATCACTATCCATCCGCTGATTTGCCGGAGATCGCGTTTGCCGGGCGCTCTAATGTGGGGAAATCTTCCCTGATAAATACGCTCTTAAATCGCAAACGTCTGGTCAAGACCAGCAGGACTCCCGGACGCACCCAGTTGATTAACTTTTTTTTGATCAACAAAGAGTTCTCTTTTGTAGATCTGCCGGGATATGGATATGCCAAAGTTCCGGCATCCGTGCGCAAATCATGGGGGCCCATGATCGAGACATACCTTTCAACCAGACAGGCATTAAAGGGTGTCGTGCTCATCATGGATGTTCGGCGGACACCCGGCATGCAGGAAGCAAACTTTATTGATTGGCTCCATTATTACAACAAGCCCTGCGTTCTGATACTTACCAAGGCGGATAAGCTCTCCAAAACAAACCGGATTAAGCAGCGCCTTGCCCATGCTAAAGCCTTAGGGGTTGATGTCGACGACCTGGTCCTGTTTTCCACCAAGTCACGCCTGGGCAAAGACGCTGTTTGGAATGCCGTTGAACAGTTAATCGACCATGCGCCAAAAAAGGAAACGCAACTTTTCAATAATGATGGGTCAACATAAAAAAATCCTTTGGGTGGATTCGTTTTTCACCGTTTCTTCCCCGCTTTCAAGGGGACCGGCCGGAAGCTGTGAAACTTATAAATAAATCCTTGATATCCTGTTGGTCCTGCCTGCCCCGTAGCTCCTTTTGATGGTACTGGGGTCTGATAAATATTATTGAGGTGAAACGCGTGTCGCATATCAAAAATCAATTTGCTGATTTCAGATCCGGATTTGTCGCCATTGCCGGTGCTCCCAATGTGGGCAAATCAACGCTGTTAAACCAGATGCTGGGCCAAAAACTTTCGATTACTTCAAAAAAGCCGCAAACTACTCGTAACCGCATCCTCGGTGTTTTACACAGGCCGGGGTCACAGCTTCTTTTCCTGGATACACCGGGCGTTCATCAAGCAAGACGTCCGCTTAACATCAGAATTGTAGAGGCCGCCCTTACAGCCATGGGGGATGTGGATGTCATCCTGGTTGTTGTCGACGCGGCCGTCCCTGATCCGGATGCCGAAGCTTTTTTAGTAAAAAAATTAAAGGCCTTAAAGCAGCCTGTCGTGCTTGTGCTCAACAAGATAGATTTAATTAAAAAGCCGCTGCTGCTTACCATGATGGATCAATGGTCCAAGAAATATTCTTTCGAAGCCATAATGCCGGTTTCAGCCATCCTGGGCGCTCAGGTTGAAGAACTCATCGAGACCATGGAATCTTTGCTGCCCAAAGGTCCGCCCTTGTTTCCCGAAGATACCATCACTGATATGCCGGAACGCTTTATTGCTGCCGAAATGATACGCGAAAAAGTTTTCCGCACAACCGGTCAGGAAATACCCTATTCCACAGCCGTCTCCGTGGATTCATTTTCTGAACAGAAAAAAGGCGCCCTTGTAAAAATTAACGCAACCATCCACGTTGAGCGTGCCTCCCAAAAAGGCATGGTAATCGGCAAAAACGGCAGCAAGCTCAAGCAGATCGGCCAGGCGGCCAGGCAAGAAATCGAACGCATGCTGGGTACGAAAGTCTTTTTAAAGCTTTTTGTGCGCGTACAGAAAAATTGGAGCAAAGATACCAAAGCTTTAAGAAAGTTTGGTTACTGATGATTCTTTCATATCATCCCTTTTTTGAAAAATTCTGAAGCCCGACGATTTTCTAAACCCTAACCTATGGAGAGGTTACGCGTAGCCGCGCTCTATAAAATCGTAGGACGATTTTATTTATGACCCCCTTTGCATACGATTTGGATGAGGCCGACATCAAGCGCGAACGGCGCAAGGCCCGGGACCTGAGGGCCTCCCAGTGGTGGAAACGCCGCCTGAACAAGGGAGTCTGCCACTACTGCGGCCGCGCCACCCCTCTCAAGGATCTCACCATGGACCACATTGTGCCTATTGCCCGCGGCGGCAAGAGCACTAAAGGAAACGTGGCCGCCGCCTGCAAGGAATGCAACAACGCCAAAAAACAGCTGCTCCCTATGGAATGGGAACAGTACCTAGCCCGCCTTTCTCATACAGAACCGCCGGCAGAAAAGTAAAGTAACGGACTCGAGCCCTGAGGGTCCGGATTTGATTCCACCCCCAAGGAGTTTGTGGTGGTTCTCAAAATAACGTTCCGTTCAGCCGTCGGATAATTTCGTTTAGGTCGGCAAGAACTCGCAAATAAAAGCGCGTAAAAGCGAACATGGCTATGGTTTTAAGAATATAGCGCAGCAATATGATTTTTATCATCAAATTGAGGCGCTTTGATGATGTTCTCTTTAACGCGCTCTAATTTACTCAGACAGCGTCCCGGCCTAAACGAAATCATCCGACGACTTCCTAATAAGATTAAAGGAAATGAATCAATCAGTCGGAACATATTGATGGAAACCGCTATAGTGTACCTCAAATGGAATGGTGGTACGATTTATTAATTTTTTTGTTGACTTTTTTCAGAATGTTGAACCAAATTAGACCATCTTTAAATTTGTTGCGACTATAATTTATTTCCTGACTTGACTACCCGAAAGGATTAAGTTTGCCGACAAACACGATGACATTAGAATCAATTGATCTTTTTGACGCATTAAAACCCGAGGAACTCAAGCAAGTACAATCAATTGCGCGCCCCGTACAAGTTGACGAGGCGGAAATCCTCACACGCATCGGTGCTCCTGCCCGTACTTTTTTTATTATTTTATCCGGCAACTTTATGATTTCTTTTAAAGGTGGCCGGGCGATTACGTTGCACGATAAGGGCAAAATCATGGGCTGGTCTGCTGTTTTCACCCCGTTGCGCTACAAAGGTACGACAGTGGCCCTGACCGACAGCGAAGTTGTAGCTATACCGGGCGATAAGTTTTTGAGTCTGATTCAAAGCAACGCCGCCCTGGGCAATAAAATCATGAACAAAATCAATATGATTGCGTCGGAAAGAATGTTTTTTGCCCAGAGTGCAGACCCGCAAGATAATTTTTGATCAATCAAGTCCTTGATTCTGCGGCCCCATAAATGCTACATAGTGTGCAACCATGGCAGCTGTACCGCCATAACGTGTTGATATAACACGGAAATTATAACAGAGCGCCATAAGGATCGGCTGTCGGCTTAGCCGACCCCTTGCTTTGCTCTCTCGTTTAAGGAGGTGCCCATTGTATGGTTTAGAAGCAATATCGACCCACAACGGCTGGGCCATGGCTGTTGCGGGGGTTATCATCGTCTTTGCCGCTCTGGTTGTTCTTTCTTCGACCATTGCCCAGTTCCACAAGATTCTTAATTTCCTGGATGACCGGGCAGCATCTCAAAACGACAAAGGCCTTCAAAAAGCATGCGGCGCAGAGGATTTCCCTGCTTCTGACCCTTTAAGGATGCAAAATCTTGCCGTGTCCGCCCGTCAGTTCAGACTGATCTCAGACCGACTCGGCGAACCTTTTCCCCTTCCAAAACTTTTAGGCCTTGCTGAATTGAGCGGGCTGCCTCGTCCGCATTCAGCAATTAATGACCTGCTAAAGGCCGGACTCATTGCCCCGGATGGAAAAGGGTATTTTTTCTGGAAACAATAAATTTATATTTACGCATAGCCGCGCCGTAAGAGCAACAGAGGGCAATCCATGGAACTTTTTTTTCAATTTTTATCTAATACCGGGTTCTATCTGGCCGACTACCGCCACCTCATAATGATCGTTGTCGGTTTCGTCTTTTTGTATCTGGGCACTGCCAAAGAGTATGAACCGCTTTTGCTGGTTCCGATCGGTTTTGGCATTTTAGTAGGCAATGTCCCTTTTTTCAAAGGATTTGGGCTGGGCATATATGAAAACAACAGTGTTTTGCACTATCTCTATTTCGGCGTCACCAGCGGCCTGTACCCTTCGATCGTTTTTCTTGGTCTAGGAGCGATGACCGATTTTTCTTCATTGCTGGCGCGTCCCATCCTCATGCTGTTGGGTGCCGCCGCCCAGATGGGAATATTCTTTACCCTGCTAAGCGCCATGGCGCTCGGCTATCTGCCTAGGGAAGCCGCCTCCATTGCTATTATCGGCGGGGCCGACGGGCCGACGTCCATATTTCTCACTGCTAAACTGGCACCCCATCTGATCGGCCCCGTCGCTATCGCCGCCTATTCTTACATGGCTCTGATTCCCGTGATCCAGCCGCCCATCATGCGGCTTCTGACCAGCCGCGAGGAACGGCTGATCCGGATGCCGGAGCTCCGTGAAGTATCCAAAAAAGAACGCGTCCTTTTTCCCGTTGCCGCTGTGCTGCTCTCCTGTTTTCTGGCGCCGGCCTCCATACCGCTGCTGGGCATGTTCTTTTTCGGCAATTTCTTAAAAGAGTGCGGTGTAACCGAACGCCTGGCCCAGACCGCCCGTACGTCCATTATCGACACCGCAACCATACTATTAGGCTTAACGGTCGGCGCCAGCACCCAGGGCGATGTGTTTTTAACACCGAAATCCGTGGGTATTTTCTTTCTTGGTGCCGTCGCCTTTAGTATCGCCACCGCCTCCGGTGTAATTTTCGCTAAAATCATGAATCTTTTTCTTAAAGTAAAAATCAACCCTCTGTTGGGAGCCGCCGGCGTGTCTGCAGTTCCGGGGTCGGCCCGCGAGGTGCATCTGGTGGGCCTGTCAGAAGATCCTGAAAACTTCCTGCTAATGCATGCCATGGCCTGCAACTCATCCGGCGTTATTGGCTCCGCAATCTGTGCCGGTATTTTGTGGAGCTTCATGATTGGGCTTTGACAACCCTGATGGCGTCGTAAAAAGTCACGAATTCAACTATAGATGGCTAAGTAAAAAGGTTCGTATACCCCCGCCAAACCTCGTCGGGATAAAAAGGCGTAGTAGATGGGACTTTTTACGACGCCATCAACCCTAGTAACCACGCAAAGAGACTCCCTATGAAAAAATGGCGGTGTACGGTTTGCGGCTATATTCACGCAGGAGATGATCCTCCTGAAAAATGCCCTGTGTGCGGTGCTGACCGCAGCAAGTTTGTTGAAGTTAATTCCCCAGAAACTGGTGCGGCAGAGCCTGATCGGCCGTCCCCGCCCTCCACAGCAGCATTGACTCCCTGGTCGAAACTTTATGGTTTCGTGACCGCCCTGATATCCAAACACCATGTTCATCCGATTTCCGTTCATATCCCCAACGGCGTTGCGCCCGCTGCCGTGCTTTTTGTTGCCCTGGCAATTTTCTTCCAGCTTGAAAATCTTGCACTGGCAGCGTTTTACAATATGGTCTATGTCGTCCTGGCCCTGCCCCTGGTGCTGTTTTCCGGGTATATCGACTGGCAAAAAAAGTTTGATGGAAAGCTTACGGGCATTTTTGGGGTCAAGATGGTCTGTGGGTTTGTGGTCTTGTTGACTTCGATAATCCTGGTTGTGTGGCGCATCATGGATCCCAATATCGCCGCAGCGACATCCGCAAACCGCTGGATGTTTCTTGGCGTTCATTTGGTGTTGTTGAGCGCAGCGGGCATTGCCGGGTTTTGCGGGGGCAAGCTGGTTTTTAACCAAGACTAATCATGAAATCTCCGGGCTTGGCCCGGATATTTCATTCGGTATATCCTTCTTTGCGCAGCAGAGCATGGTACCAGACTGAAAACTCGAACATGCCTCTGTACCTGTCATCGTCATTGATGATTCCCAGGCAAAGATCAAAGACACCACGCCCATATTCATTGCTGTATTCTTCCGAGGTTCTGGTGTATAAGAACTCGCGTACAAGCGTTTGGGTCGTACGCTTGGTTTTATCTTTACGAATATCGATAGGGTCTTTGGGCTCTTGAAACGGGTCCCATTCCGCATACCCTTTTTTAAGGATATGCTTCTGGAGCCGTGTTGACATACCGTCGAAAATGGCCTTTTTTCTCTTTTCCTGTTCTTCCGGGGCAATTTCAGTCATCAGCCTGACCTTTTTTATCTGTACCTTTGGCGGTTTTTGTCATCCCTAGATGTTCCGCGTCGTAAACCGTAATAAGTGCCATGGAGACCGGTACCAGCATATCCGCCATTTTAACATGTTTGGTTTTTATGCCGGCGACCAGTTCCTGAGAAATTACAAAAAGCTTCCCCTGGATTGTATCCAGGCTAACCGTCGGATACTGTTTGCCCTCTTCGAAGCCTGATTTTCCGCAAGTATGACCGCTGCCACCGATGGAAGTGGGGATTCCGTAAAGTCTGCATGTTATGGGCCGCTCTTCATAGAGGTCACACAAATCTTTGGCGTTCAGCAGGGGGCAGCGACAGCGTTCCGCAGCCAAATCCGTCAAGAGTTCAACTTCTTTTTTCCCGGACTGCATCTTTTGATATGCTCTTCTTTTAATCATATACACCTTGCGGTCGGCGCGATTCGCTTTTTCAATCAACGGCTCACGTTCCTTGCCCTGAAATTTTTGGTTGAACTTATGGTTGATATAAAGCGCTTCGATCAGGGCAAGGTCAAAAAGCGCGTAGCAGCAGTCGGCGCATTTGATTGCGCATGCAACACCCTTGGGATGTTCTTTTTTCACACGCTCAAAAACGTCGTCCGCCATTTTTGAAACTGCTTTGTATTGCTCGAAATACGGCGTAAAGTCTATTTCCATCACCAATGCCCTTGCCCAATTTTTTATGACTGTTTCACGTGAAACATAAAGTTGCCGGTATCGTAAAAAGCCCCTTTTTTACTTTTTGCTAATGTTGATGTTTTCGTAAAAAGTAAAACTTTCCTTTTTACGAACGTTTTAAGTATTTGTAAATAATTGTAAAACAATAACCTAAAACGTGATGAATTCGACTTTTTACGAATTCATCAATGCTTATTTTCCGATGCAGAAACGACTGAAAATTTGATCGATGACATCTTCTCGGGTGGTAAGCCCGACAATTTCCCCCAAAGCATCGATCGCTTCCTGGATATCGATGGCGATAAGCTCAAAAGGCGTCTTGTTGTTGATTGCTTCTACCGCGGAAGCCGTCAGCTGCAAGCAGCGTTCCAGGGCAATTTTATGCCGCAAATTAGGAATGGTCGCATTTTCGGCTTCGAGCTGAAAGTCACCCATAGCAATTTTTACGATTAAGTCCTTCAGCGCGCCGAGCCCCTCTCCGTAAAGCGCCGATATCTTGATGGCCGGTGTTTGCTCCCACGTATCGGGAAGTTCCGGCCCGTCTTTATTGTTAACAAGGTCGATCTTATTAAGAACCAGAACCGACCGTTTGTTATGGATGGTTTCATAGATTCTATGGTCTTCGCGGGCCAAGGGCTCGCTGGCGTCAATCATAAAAAGAACCAGATCTGATCTGTTAATATATTCCTCTGTTTTTTGGATGCCGATAACCTCGACCGGATCATCGGTTTCGTGGAGACCGGCGGTGTCAGCCACAACAACCGGTATACCTCCTATGTTTAAGGTTTCTTCGATTAAATCCCTGGTGGTGCCGGGAATGGATGTAACAATAGCGCGGTCGTTTTGGATCAACCTGTTCATAAGGCTCGATTTGCCGACATTCGGCTTGCCGACAACCGCCATTTTTATACCATCTCTTAAAATATGGGCCTCTTTATATTGCTGTATTAATTCTTTTAAAGGCTCAATAGCTTTGTTGGCGATAACCGCAACGGCTTTCCCGTCCTTGATGATATCTTCAACATCCTCGGGAAAGTCTATGGCCGCTTCGATTTCGGTCAGGCTTTCTAACAGAAGGTCCCGGATCGCTTCAACTTTTTGTTTCAGATCACCCCGTATTTGTGAAGCGGCGATTTCCAGCGCTTTGTCTGTGCGAGAATTGATAATATCCACAACCGCCTCGGCCTGCGTTAGATCGATGCGTCCGCTTAAATAGGCTCGTTTGGTAAATTCTCCCGGTTCGGCCAGGCGGGCGCCCTGCTTTAACACCAACTCAAGCGTCGCGGCAAGCACTACCTGCCCGGAATGGGTGTTTATTTCAACAACGTCCTCCCTGGTATAGGTGCGGGGTGCCGACATCGCCGAAATCAGCACTTCGTCCAGAACCCTTCCGTTTTCAGGGTCCACAATATGTCCATGATAAAGGCGGTGTGACTGCATGGCGGCAGCAAGGTGCGCATCTGTAGTTCGAGACCCATCAGTGGCGTCGCCCGTCTTTTGAAAAATGGCGGCGGCAATTGACAGGGCGTCTCGGCCTGAAATTTTGATTATGCCGATACCGCCGCTGCCGACGGGCGTTGCTACGGCGGCGATAGTGTCTTGTTCCATTGATTATCTGCCGGAGTTTTTCTTAGGATAAACAACCAGCTCCCTTAAATATCCCTCACCCATACTTTGTGTTCGTACCGCGCCGTCATCTTTTAAGGCCAGATGGACGATTCTGCGGTCGTGAGCAGTCATCTGTCCCATCGTTGCCGGCTTGCCTGTACGCTTGGCCTTGTCAGCCTGTTGCCTGGCGCGTTTTTGCAGACCAAAGCGTCTGTTTTGCAAATAGCCTTCAACATCGACCTGCACGCGGATTCTTTTTGTGCTGCGTTTGTTGACCATTTTTTCAACAAGATACTGGATCGCTTCAAGGGTTTGCCCCCGCCTTCCGATGAGAACGCCGGTTTCCCCCCCGTTTACATTGAAAAAAATCCGACCCCTTCCTTCTTTTACCGATATTTTGGCATCGGTAGTAATTAAATCGACGATGCGCTGCAAAGCATCTTTACCGATTTCTGTGGAGTCATCCTCCACGGGATCGGGTATATATTCACGGCTTGCGGCGCTTTTAATCGTCTCGGCCTCTGCTTTGGTTTGCTTCTTAGACCATTCGTCGCTTATAACCTTATCGGGCGCTTCAGGCCCAAGCTCCGGGGCCGGCTCCGGCATGGTGACACGAATCCGCGCCTTTTTGGTCCCAACCAGACCAAAAATTCCGGTCGATCCATAAGATATAACATCGTGTTGAAGTTCTTCTGCGGGTATGTTTAGCTCCGCACACGCTTTTTGGATGGCCTTTTCAACACTTTTGTCTTCAAATTCGAAACAGGGCGACATGGACACCTCCGTTATTAAGCCTTTTTCTTTGTAACATAATATTGTTGGGCTATTGATAGAATGTTGTTTACCAGCCAGTATAAAACAAGTCCCGAAGAAAAATTGATAAAAATTACTGTAAAAACCAGCGGCATTAACATCATCATTTTGGCCTGGGCAGGATCTCCCGGCGGCGGCGACATTTTCTGCTGCAACAGCTGGGTGGCGCCCATAACAATGGTCAAAACCGGAATGCCGTAGGGCGGCTGCATCAAGGGAATCGCTACGTCAAACCTGAGCAGTCGATCAGGAGCAGAAAGGTCGGTAATCCAGCCGAAAAAAGGCGCATGTCTCAGCTCTATGGCTCCATACAGCATGCGGTAAAGGGCAAAAAATACAGGAATTTGAACCAGCATGGGAAGGCATCCGCCCAGCGGGTTTACCTTGTACGCCTTATACAAATGCATCGTTTCTTCTTGCATTTTTTTCTTGTCATCACCATATTTTTCTTTGAGTTTGGCGATCTCCGGCTGGATTTTTTTCATTTCTGCCATGGATTTATAGCTTATGTTGCCCAGCGGCCACAGGATGATCTTGCTCATTATCGTTAAAATAATGATTGCAACCCCGTAGTTGGCAATAAAGTGCTTATACAGAAAATCCATGATCCAAACAAAGGGTTTGGCCAAAAAGTCAAACCAGCCGAAATTAACAGCTTTGTCAAGATCATAATCGAGCTTTTTGAGGATGCTCAAGCTCTTGGGTCCCAAAAAAAGATTGTACTTGAATATGTGTCGGGACCCGGGCTCAATCACACGTTCAGGATGAACATACTGGTTTTCCAGAAGGTCGTTTGCGTGCAGAAAAAGACGCATGCTGGCTTCGCCGGCTTGCTCGGGAATAATGGCCGACATGAAATAACGACCTTGAATTGATATCCATGTGAGCTTGCCGTCATAAACGTTTTGTTTCTTTATCTTCTTTGTTTTGACTTCCTCGACCTTGTTATTGATGAGCGCGCTCGGTCCTTCAAATCCCATCCGGCTGCCCTTTTCGCCGGCTGGTTTCAGAAGCGACAGGAAAAGCTTGTCCCGGACGGTTTGGCTGGAGCCGTTTGTTAAGGTTACGTTGAGTCCGATCATGTACGTTTCGGGTGAAAATACAAACTTTTTTTCAACCACAAATCCTTGGGGGGATCTCCATAAAAATGCAACCTCCCTTGATCCATCGCCAATATCAACGACATCAGACTCAAGGTTTGCTTTGAACACCGCCCCCTTAAGGCCTTCAACGCTTCTTCCCGCAAACCCAAGCCGGACCGTCCCGCCCTGCATGCCCGGAGGTATCATTTCGTATAGGGGCGAAGCGAAATCAATGCTTTGTCTGTAGTCCTTAAGGACAAAGCTCTTAAACTCGGCCCCCCTTTCTGAGATTTTTACTGTATACAGCGGCGTGTTGACGGTAATGCTGCGGGCGGTCTGAAGTGTTTGTGGCTCTAGGGCCTGCGGGGGTGCGGCAGCGGGGGCAACGGCTTGCCCTATGGCGGGCAATTCCGGCGTCTTGGCAACCGGTTGCTCGGCCTGCGGCGTCTTTTTCGTCTGTTCAACTTTTTGCTTTCCAACAAAAAAATAGTTCCAGACGACAAACACTAGTATAGAAAGCACTATGGCGGCAATTAATCGACCAGTCTCCATGTTCCTCTCCGACTTCAATTTCAAAAACGGTTCTGTTAGGCCTAAAGGACTCGCAGCCCCGCTGCAACGGGATTTCCGCTCTGCACCGACAGGCTGCGGTCACCGCTATTGCGGTATGCGTATTTAAGGGCTTCTGTCTGTTTTTTGATGCGTTCGCTGTGATATTTCAACAAGCAGGGTTTTTCTGGTTGATCTATAGGGTTAGAGTCTTTGCGGGGCTGTTCGAAGGCAGATGCACGCACTCTTGAGCAACAGGCTCGTTTTGCGATACCATCCCTCAATGATCTATCAAAACGCCGGCATATCGCGCTGTTAGACCTTCTCCGCACAAGCAGCAGGCGCTGCCCGTTGATGCGCAGATTTTTTTGGTCCGCTGCCTTTAAGGAACCGGATCAACGCCACCCGCATTAAAGGGATGGCACCTTATTATCCTTTTTAAGGCTAACAAAACTCCCCTGGGCAGGCCGTGGTGCGATATGGCCTGATAGGCATACTCTGAACAGGTTGGGTAAAAACGGCATTTCGGAGCCATAACAGGAGACAATAGAAGCTGATAGGCTTGTATCGGCAACAAAGCAAGCCGCATAAAGACTCTATTAATCATTATTGCTCCTGGAAATTCTGTCAAAAATATCTTTCAGCGACAAAAATGTCTGCTCCGAGGTTAGCCCGGCCGCTGTTTTTCTGGCTGTTATGTTGATGTCCAGGCAGCCGGCGAGCATGTGTCGATTCAGCCTAAAATATTCTCGAGAAAAGCGTTTAATCCTGTTGCGAGCCGCTGCGTTTCCAACCTTTTTCGATACAGTAATACCAAGTCGTGTGTTTTCAAATTGCCCCGGACAATATGTAGCTACAAAATTTTTATTAGAAATTTTTTTTTCTTTCCTTGATAAACGCAGAAAATCAGGGCGCTTTAAAATTCTGTCCGCCTTGGTAAAGAAAAAGCGCAAAAGAAGCTATCCCTCTGTATTTGCTTGTTTTTAATGTCTTATTTGTCGGCCGGTCTTGATTTAAATGTACTTGAAACAACGAAGCCCCTGTCGGCAAAATTAACAAGGCGACCTGCTTTTGAGTCTCTGGTGGGGAAATCGTTTTTTTGTTATTAAAACAAGCTGTTCTTTAGACCGCCAGACGTTTTCTCCCTTTTGCTCTACGACGGTTAATAATTCTTCGACCCGGCTTTGTTGACATTCTTTTCAAAAATCCATGGGTGCGGGCACGTTTTGTTCTGCTTGGCTGATATGTTCTTTTCATAACCCATCCTTTATTTATTACATCTACCCGGCATCCCGCCGATGGGGGACGGCGAAGATGCTCTACGCTCTGAAGCGGCGGCGTTGGAATTAGGCTAAAACCCACAAAAACTATCCGCGCCGCCTAAACAGCATCGTCAAAAATCAACAACTAAACCATATAATAAAACACAGATTTTTTTCAATGTCAACACCCAAGGCCACCAAACAGCATAACTGTTTTTAATCTTTTAATACTTCAAAAACATCAAACTCTTCCACATGCAGCTGGGGGTTGGGATATATGACAATCTGGTTGTTTATAATGCGTTCAAGGGCGACGATAATATGATTCTCCTCTCCATGGAGAATTTCGGCGATTTCCGGGTTTACCCTCAGCGAGACCTTGGCCCCCAGCATGTCCCATGATTCGCGCAGTATCTCCCGATATATATTGTAACAAATCGTCTGCTTGGAGACCAGGTACCCTTCGCCGCCGCAGTAAAAGCACGGCTCGCACAGTATGCGTGTAAGCGGTTTTCTGATCCGCTTGCGCGTCATCTGGATCAGCCCCATGTCTGACATGGGAAGCACGTTGGTTTTGCTCCGATCCTTTTTTAAAGCTTCCTTCAGCGCACTAAAGACCTTCTCTTGGTTGGACTTTTTCTCCATGTCGATAAAATCAATTATTATAATGCCGCCGAGATCTCGAAGGCGTATTTGATATGCAATCTCTTTAACCGCCTCAAGGTTTGTTTTTAAGATGGTTTCCTCGAGATTATACTTGCCGACATACCGGCCGGTGTTGACATCGATGGCCACCAGCGCTTCGGTATGCTCGATCACGATGTAGCTGCCTGATTTCAGCCATACTTTGCGTTTTAGAGCACGAGAAATATCACCCTCGATATTGAAAGCCCCGAAAATTGGTTCCGCTCCTTCATACAGCTCCACGGAACTCTTTAAGCTTGGCATAAACGTGTCTAACAAACCAAGCACCGACTCGTACCCCTCGGAAGAATCGATGATCAGCTTTTCGGCTTCATGGATTAACAGGTCCCTAACCGCCCTAAGGCTAACGGAAAGCTCTTTGTGTATCAACGCCGGCGCCGAGGCGCTTTCATGTTTTTTTTGGATGTTTCCCCATAGATTTTTAAGAAACTTCATCTCATTGGCAAGTTTTTCTTGCTGGACCCCTTCGGCTGCGGTTCTTGCTATGTAGCCAAAACGGTCTTCTCGCAACTCCTGCACCATTTGCTTTAAACGGTTCCGTTCGACTTCATCTTCGATACGCCTGGACACCCCGACATGATCAGAAGTCGGCATTAAAACCAGAAAGCGGCCGGGAAGAGAGATGTGGGTTGTAGCGCGTGCTCCCTTGGTCCCCATTGGAGATTTGGCAACATGCACCATTATCTCCTGGCCTTCTATCAGCAGCTCTTCGATGTTGCCGTTGCGATGGGCATAGGTCCTAATCGGAGCGGTTAAATTAATATCAGCCGCAGGCTCTTTGTTGTCTTCCTGGTCAACAAAGAGCTCTTCGATATCATTCTGGCTGCTGCCGATGACATCGTCCACATAAATAAACGCCGCCTGATTAAGGCCTATGTCCACAAAAGCAGCCTGCATGCCCGGCAGGACACGCTGGACCCGACCTTTGTAAATATTGCCTGCGATATCAGAGGCCTCTCCTCTTTCAATGAAAAGTTCCGCAATGTTGCCGTCTTCAAGCAGCGCTACCCGCGTTTCATGTTCGGTAATATTTATAACGATTTGTTTATACATTTTCGGAGCTCATTTTAACTATTTGGGTCTGCTTTATTTTATTTGCGGGCAAGCTGAAAATGCGGCCCAGGACTTCAGGCGGTCTCACCGTTTTCCCCGGTTCCGATCGCAGCGTCATCTGCAACCGATCAGGGGCCAGCAATTCGATGTTTAAAACTAACTCTTTAAGATCCACTTCTTTTGTTTGGCCTTTGCGGTTGTTGCGCCTATAAATAACTTCCGGGCTGTTATGAAAATTTGTTAGTTCTTTTTCATCAAAAAAACCATCTTTTTTTGTTACCATATAAACTGCTGCGGTCAAATTGTTGCGCAACGCCCTGGGGGCGGCCGGCTGACAATCTATGACCCTTAGGCCCTCGGGAAGCTGTGGATTTAATCTTTCTAAAACACTTTGCGCATTAAAGCCCGCCGCCACTTCCAGGTAAAAGTGTTCCTTCAGGCCCTCCAGACCCACAGGGAGAGGATCTTCAAAAGATATCAACGGTTTTGGATGAAAGCCTTGTGAAAATTTTACCTGTATTCCGGCTCTCCGGATGGCGCGCAAAACAATATTAACCAATTCAAGGTGCCCAAAATATTTGGCTTGGCCCTGCTTGGAATAAGCGACCTTCAGCTTTTTATAAACCGCTTCGGTGGGCTGCCCGGTCAGCCTCTGATTTGCGGCCGTGCCGTTACAGGTGCTATGTGTTTTCGGTTCGACGAGATTAAAGTCACACACACCGCAATTGTTGCACTCTTGGTCGCGGCAATCGCCTGTATGTTCACCTTCCAGGGCCTTTGCCCATTCGCTTTGCAAAAAATCTTTGTCAACTCCGGCATCGATATGGTCCCAGGGAAGCGGCTCCGTCAAGGCCCTTGCGCGGGTGGTATAATAATCGATCTCCACGCCTTCTTGAGAAAAAGCTTCTTGCCATAATCGATACTGAAACTTGTCGCTCCAGCCGTCAAACCTGCAACCCTTTTGATGGGCTGCAACCAGCAAACGGCCGAGGCGCCGGTCGCCCCGCGACCACAAGCCTTCGAGCAGGCTTACTTCGGGATTCTGCCATTTAAATTGAACCCCGGGCATCTTTAGTTTGTCCCGCAACCACCGTATCTTGTCTTGCGCTGCATCCAAACAAATCTGTGAAGCCCACTGGAAGGGGGTGTGGGGTTTGGGAATAAACGTTGCTACGCTGACGTTGATTTTTATGCCTTTTCTATTTTTAACTTTAATCTTACGAAGGTTTCTTACCAGGCTGACGATGGCCTGTAGGTCTTTGATAGTCTCGGTTGGCAGCCCCACCATAAAGTATAGTTTTATCACCCGCCATCCCAGCCGGGTTGCGTTCTCAACCGAGGTAACGATATCCGCTTCTTCAATGTTCTTGTTAACAACATCCCGCAGTCTCTGGCTGCCTGCTTCCGGTGCAATCGTAAGGCCGGTTTTTCTAACCTTTTTGACCAGACTCATAAGCTGCGGCGTTAAAGAGCCGGCCCGCAGAGAGGGCAAAGAGACGGCGACACGGCGATGCTCACATCTTTGCATAAGATGTTCCATCAGAGGAATGATACACTCGTAGTCCCCCGTGCTTAATGATAAAAGCGACAAATCTTCGTACCCGGTAGCGGCCATGGAGGCTTCAAACAAAGCAATCAGCGTCTCCATAGACCGTTCGCGCACCGGTCGATATATCATGCCGGCCTGGCAGAATCGGCAGCCCCGGGTGCAGCCCCGGGATACTTCCAGACGAAGACGGTCGTGCACGGGTTTACCAAAGGGCACTATGGGCCTTTCTGGAAAAGGCGCCCGGTCCAGATCGCCCATAATGGCTCGCTTAACCCTTGGGTGCTGCTCCAGGCCGGGCAAAAAGGCCTGGAAGCCGGCGTCATCATATCTTGGCCTAAAAAAGGCCGGCACATAAACACCTGTTATGTCAGACCATTTTTTTAACAGGGCCTCTTTGTCGTCGGCGCCGCCGGCCTTCCATTCCATCCAGGCGCGCGACATCTCTATGATCACGTTCTCCCCGTCACCAACCACCATGGCGTCAAAAAAATCAGCAACGGGCTCCGGATTACAAGCACAAGGACCGCCGGCTATGATCAGCGGGTATGACAGGTCCCGCTCGCCGGCTAAAAACGGAATTTTGGCAAGCTCAAGCATATAAAGCACGTTAGTATAATTCAGTTCATAGAGCAGGCTGAAACCGATGATATCAAATTGATTCAGTGGTTGTTGAGATTCCAGAGAGACAAGAGGAATTTCAGCGGACTTCAGATATGCCGCCATGTCAAGCCCGGGCGCAAAAACCCGTTCTGCGGCGATATCCTTGTGGCGGTTCAAGATATGATAAAGAATTTGAAGGCCGAAATGTGATGTTCCGATTTCGTACATGTCCGGAAACGCCAGGACTATACGCAGTTGTACCGCGTTGAGGTCTTTTTTGATTGCATTGATTTCCGTTCCCAAATAACGACTGGGTTGCTCGACCAGCGGTAAGATGTCTTGAATGGTTCTAATACTCATGGTATAAGTATAATAAACACTTTGCCAACGTTTACAAATCTTTTTTAAGACAAAATGACTCTGCACCGCTTTAAATCAATAATTTTTTTTCCCGCGCTCTGGGCCCTGGTTGTCCACCAAATTATATTACCCTCTCGCGGCCTCAGCAATGAAGACCGCAGGGAAACTCCTGTTGTCAGAGCCGTCAGAAAGGTCAGCCCGGTAGTTGTCAATATAAGTTCCGAGGTGGCGGTTCGTGGGCGGGCCAACCCGTTTTCAGGGCTGGGGCTGGACCCTTCTTTAGAAGGTTTTTTCAAGGACTTTTTCGATCCCGGATTTGAACAGCGATACCAGCGCGCCAGCCTTGGGTCCGGGGTCATTATCGACGGTAAAAGAGGTTTTATTCTAACGAACAATCATGTCATTCAAAAAACAGGGACTATTACCGTGGTCCTTAAAGACGGGCGCGAATTTAAGGCTCAGATTGTTGGCGCCGACCCTGAATCCGACCTTGCGGTGCTGCGCATTGCTTCACAAACCCCCCTGCCGGACATCAAGATGGGCAACTCCGACGACTTGATGGTTGGTGAAACGGTTTTTGCCATCGGCAACCCTTTTGGGTTTTCAAACACAGTAACAACCGGTGTCATCAGCGCCACCAATCGCAGCATACGCTCTGAAGATATGGTTTATCACGACTTTATTCAGACCGACGCTTCCATTAACCCCGGAAACAGCGGGGGGCCGCTTTTGAACATCCATGGTGAGCTCATCGGGATAAACACCGCGATCTATGCCAAGGCTCAGGGAATCGGTTTTGCCATACCCATCAATAAAGCCAAGCGGATTGTGGCCGATCTTATTAAGTTTGGCGAGGTTGTCCAGGCCTGGATCGGCCTGACCGTTCAGAGCATT
>NZ_JAZFTO010000254.1:0-29491 GCF_036446775.1 Candidatus Desulfatibia sp. | reverse complement strand
TGACGCTGGAACAGCATCAAAGATTGTCTGGAGTTCTTTCCTTTGTCTTTTTATTGTTTGCTCTGCCTGTCCCCGCGTCAGTTTTTTACAAAGATAAAGAGAATAGGTTGATTCGTGTTAATAAAACACTTGCGGATGCATTGGGCTTCCCGAAGGAAGAAATAGAAGGTAAATTGGCTTCTGAAATATCTCCTCACGAAGACGAAAAATATTGGGAAGATGATAAAGAGGTAATGTCGTCAGGAAAAGCCAAGATGAATATTATTGAGCCACTTGTAACCCCAAAAGGAATAAGATGGTTACGGACTGATAAGATACCATATAAAGACGATCAAGGGAATATAATTGGTGTAATAGGTTTTGCTATTGACATTACCGAACGCAAACAGGCCCAGCAGGAAATTCTACAAGCTAAAGAGGACTGGGAGCGGACTTTTAATTCTCTACCGGATCTGATTGCAATAATAGATGATAATCACCAGATAATTAGGGTTAATAAGGCCATGGCTGCTACGCTGGGTGTGGCGCCTGATGATGCGATTGGACTTAAATGTTACGAGCATTTCCACGGAACAGAGGAGCCGCCGCCGTATTGTCCACATGACAAGCTGCTAACAAACCATCGCGAACATGCGGTGGAAGTTTATGAGGAAAAGTTGGACGGTGACTTTTTAATTACCGTTTCTCCTCTTCACGGTCCCGATGGCTGTCTGATCGGATGCATCCATGTAGCTCGCGATATTACAGAGCGTAGGCAAGCCGAGAAAGAAAAAGCAAAACTTCAGGATCGACTACAACAAGCCCAGAAGATGGAATCTATCGGCATGTTGGCAGGAGGCATTGCCCACGACTTTAACAATATTCTTTTCCCAATTATTGGTTTTGCAGAAATGGCGCTGGAAGATACATCTGAAGGCAGCTCACTTCGCCATAGCATAAATGAAATTTTACACGGAGCAAAGCGCGCTGGGGATTTGGTTAAACAGATTCTCACATTTAGCCGTCAAGCTGATCAGGAGTTGAAGCCGCTGCAGGTTCATTTCGTTATAAAAGAAGTCTTAAAGCTTATGAGATCTTCGTTGCCATCAACAATTAAAATCAAACAATATCTCAAAAAAGATTGTGGTTTCGTTATAGCTGATCCAACCCAAATTCATCAGATAGCCATGAACCTGATGACCAATGCCTATCAGGCCATGGAGGATGAAGGTGGCAAGCTGGAAGTGACCCTTAAAGAGGTTGAATTAGGGCTTGACGATTTAACAGACCCGTCAATGACTCCGGGGGCGTATGTTTGCTTGATAGTGTCTGATACTGGTCCAGGCATGGATCAGTCGGTGATTAGCCGCATTTTTGAACCTTATTTTACCACAAAAGAAAATGGCAAGGGCACCGGGCTGGGCCTTGCTGTGGTGCATGGAATCGTCAAAAGCTATAAAGGAGATATAAGGGTTTACAGCGAGCCGGGCAAGGGCACCGCATTTCATGTTTATCTGCCTGCAATCAAATCCCAGGTTGAAACAGAGGAAGCAGATGCCGCGGCGACGGTTCTGAAAGGCACGGAACGCATCCTGCTTGTCGATGATGAAGAGACGATTGTTCGCATGGAAACGCAAATGCTGGAGCGGCTTGGTTATGATGTTACGGAAAGAACCAGCAGTATTGAAGCTTTGGAGGCATTTCGGGCAGCCCCTGACAAGTTTGATCTTGTTATAACCGACATGACCATGCCAAATATGACCGGTGTTCAGCTTTCACAGAAGCTTCTGGAGATAAGGCCTGATATCCCGATAATAATTTGTACCGGGTTCAGCACAAAGATTGACGACGAAAAAGCAAAGGTAGCCGGTATTCGAGGATATGTCATGAAGCCTGTGGTTATGAGGGAACTTGCGAAAAAAATACGAGAAGTGCTGGATCAAGGCTGAAAATTTTATTGTTCGGGACCTATTTACGGTCTGGGAATAACTGCTATTGAAACAACTTATCAATGACCTAAATTTTTTGAGATACCTCAATACAATATCACCAAACGGTAGTTTGGGGATAACTGCTTTATATCGACGCGCCATAAACCCCTATAATTCCTTGGATATGTAACGAGTATCTCCCTTGAGCAGATCCTCATCTTCGGGCCTGGAATTAAGTCAGAAAATCCCATATCTTGCGGTAGCTCTTAAATAGGCTCGGTGATTGATTTGCTGCCTTGAATCGTGAACCCAGACCATCCCATAAAGGGTATTGATTGGGGTATCAAATCATCACTCTATTTGTTCAGATCATCCTTTATGCATGACATTTATCAACACTCGCTTTAATCCCATTTTAATTGCGAATTTCATGAGGAAATCGTAAAATTATCAGGTTTTAGCCTTTAATTTCAGATATCCTACCGTATCCTCTTGGAAGTGTCCAGGCTCCCGGTTATTCTCGGAAGCTATAATAGTTTCAAAGACATACATTTCATATTCGTTGGCGCGCTATACGTCCAGTTTTTTACGTTTTATAGTGCCTATAAAGAGCCCCCCGTCCACGCCTTTTGGATGTAAACAAGTTAAGGTTCCCCTGCTCATTAATGGGTAGATAAGGCCACTTGAAATAGCCAAAACCACCGCAGAAAGAAATAATGGCAAGCATTCTTATTGTCGACGATGAAACACAGGTATTGAGAATACTCCGTCATGCCAAATAATATGCTCCTTTTGAAATATTCGAGTTCGTGAGTTTTTGCTTAAGTTTTTCTAAATAAAATCCGATAATAGAAATAAGGAGATATAAAATGTACGTTGAGCCGATCAACATCTCACAAAAGAGTTCGGCTACAGGAACCCTTAAAAGGCTTCCGGCAGATAGAACGATAAATCTGAAAGAAGAAAATGTCGAAAAGCCTGTTAAAGAGCCGGATTCATCTCGTATTAAAGCACTGGTGGCAGATGTGCAGATCCAGCTGCATAATACAGATCTGCACTTTTCAGTTGATGAGCCTTCTGGTCGGATTATGGTAACTGTAACTGAAAAATCATCAGGCAAAGTCATAAGAGAGATTCCATCTTCGGAAATTTTACAGCTTGCTGCCAATATGGATGCTATGATCGGCATGATATTTAATAAAAACGGTTAACCCGCCTTTTTCCTGTACAAACATCAATATCCTAAACTTGATTTGACGGCGCACGGTGGCAAGCTATATTGACCTAAGGTTATGTTTTTGCGGTATATATATTTTATATTATCAATTTTTTAAAAAAATAAATGATTAGCTTGCTTTCGGCACAAAGCGTGTTATTATTATTTTATTCAACAAGGCCTTACCTTCAATTAGTGGGGCGGTTTTTTTCTGAAGGAATAATTCATTTTTTTAATGTGGCATCCTCCAGTTTAAGATTTTGAAAATTTTTTAGAAAGGAGGATGTTATCATGACCAATGGAACTGTTAAGTGGTTTAACGACCACAAAGGATTCGGATTTATTGAGCAGGAAGACGGGCCGGATGTGTTTGTTCATCATTCAGCAATCAGCGCAACCGGTTTTCGATCCCTCAATGAAGGCGACAAAGTTTCCTTTGACATAGAGCAAGGACAAAAAGGCCCTGCCGCCGCAAATGTCACTGTGATTTAACTTGCTGTTTCTGAGTAAAAAGGGCATTCCTTCTAATATCGAGGGGATGCCCTTTTGTTTTGTTTGAATTTATACCTGCACGATTCGCTATTATCAGATCTTAAACTGCAAAAAGTCCGGTCCAAGATTCTTTTTTTTGCCATTATCAGAAATAACAGCCAAAGAGGTGACAAATTGGCAAGATCAAATTATCAATTTAAAAAACGTCAGAAAGAATTAGCAAGGAAAAAAAAGAAAGATCAAAAAAGACAACGCAAACTGGATAAAAATACTATAAACCCCGCAGAGAATCCAGATCAGTCTGATCAACGCTAATTTGTTTAGGATATACCGTTTTGGGAATAAAGCTAGACCGTTTCTTTACGACAGAACTATTCATATCTTCCCTTTATCGATTTAACCGAATTTATTCAGGGACATTTCGTCTAAATATTGAAAATGAGAAAGAATGGATGGATTATTTAAAAAATGGCGGGACGGTGTTGCTTTGTGCTTGGCATCAACAGTTTTTTTCTGCTATCCGTCATTTTCAAAATTATAAAGTCTTCATGCCGAGTATCATGATTAGCCAAAGTAGCGATGGGAAAATTATATCCGGTGTGGCTGAACGTGCCGGCTGGAATCCAGTTCGTGGTTCTTCTTCAAAAGACGGGAGGGAAGCTTTAAAAAATATGATTGCTAATTTCAAGGAATCAAAACTTGCAGCTCATATTGTAGATGGACCGAGGGGGCCTTCAGGTATTGTTAAGGCGGGTGTAATCCGTTTGGCACATGTTGTCAATGCTGTGATTGTTCCTTTTTATGTTTCTGCAGAAAATGAATGGCATTTCAACAGTTGGGATAAATTTCTTCTTCCAAAACCCTTTTCCAAGGTGTCGCTTCGTTTTGGAAAAATGATCAAATTTGAAAGCGTAAAGGATAAAGAGAGCTTTGAAAAGCAAAGAAAGCAACTTGAAGATATTATGCTTCCGGCGTTAAAAGTTTAAGAGTCACTACCAGAAATTCGATTTGTGGATAGCTGCCGTGTGCCTCATCTTATTGAAATTACAATAAAATCGTGTTACGATTTTATGAAACGCGGCTACGCCGCTCTGTTTGGCGAAAGGTTAACATGTCTTAGGAGGATAACGTGGCAGGGGTACTTACTTGGCGCTGATCCCCTCCGCACAATTTTTCATTATGCCAAATTCTTTATTTTCCACACCTTGATTATATCCTTCAAGCTGCTAACAAGGTTTTCAACTTCATTAACCGCCTTTTGAGCACCGGCCTTCAAATTATAACGAGATTCTTTTTCATAACGCCGTTTCTGCACTTCTAATTCGTCAACAATTTGTTCCTCGCTCCATTGAAGGTGTGAACGCTGAATCTTTTTTGCGGTCTGGTATTCGTCAAAACCATAATCAATATTTTCAAGAAGGTATGATTCCATCTGTGTCTGGGACGGCATCCTGAACTCGCCAATCAATATATCCGCGAAAGATTCTTTAACGATTTGTTGTGCACACTTTTTTACATCAGATGAATACATTATTGATTTTCTCCAAGAATCATCTTTTAAAACCCAATCCCCGTTGTCAATAGTCCTTGAAAATCTCGACAATTTTTGAACAGATATAAAATTTTATATGAAATCTGCTAAATCTACAACAAAAAAATAATACCGCAGGTTTAGCTTGCCAACCGCATACCACTCACATGGACAGTCCCCTTTTTTTCTAAAGAATTAATTTGAAATGCCGGCAAAAGAATGCATAAATAATTTCATTATAAGATAATTTATGAAAGAAGAAATATAAATAGTTGATTTGTTTGATAATATTGACTGGAATGACATGGGGATGTTCGGAGGCCTGGCAGAGGAGTTTGAGGAAGAGGCCCTAAAGCATTTAAGAATCGAAAGGGGATATCATCATTTTCCCCAAATGCTAACAACTTGTTCTTTGGTATAAAACTGTGCGGGTTTATTTATTTTGCTCCACGCCCGATCTTTTCTGTTCTCAATAACTATTGTCGGCCGGTTAGATTGAGAAAGCCATTGCCATCGGCCATTCAGAAATGCTTGCGCCTGGGCATGGCCTCCTTCTGTGGCTCGATTGCGCCCAATAACAATGCGGGTAGGAAGGCCTAATTCCGTTTCCACTACCACTGCTTGATAGTATGCGTTTTGCCAGCACCGGGGCTTTACATCAACCGTAGCGCAGGATACTAACAATAACAATAGTAGTGTTGCTGCTATGATAGAATATGTTACCGGAGCTTTTAGGTGTCTTTGCATTAATTCACCTAATAATAAAAATGCAATAATTGTTGGTCTTGCAAAAAGTCAGAAAAGCGACCTTTTTACGAGAGTGTTTTGTATTTGGTGTTTAGTGTTTACCGAACTGGCAAGTAGGAATAGCAGTATATAGTTCAAACAAAACACAAAATACTAAATACCAAACACCTGATGAATTAGGATTTTTACGAATTCATCAACAATTGACAATGCCTTAAAAATAGATCCAGTTGCTTTAAAAAAACAAGTACTATTTTGAGCAGTATAAAATGAGTATCGGAGGTACCCCTTTTTTGTCAAACATCTTGATTTTTAAGCATTTAGCCAAACAGAAAAAAAATTGTGTTTGTATGGGGGATTTACAGCTGAATTGTTCATAGAATGCGGGGATAAAATAAAATCAAGCGATCAACGGCCCCAAGAGACATCATGCAAACTAAAGCGGCGTTTAAATGCACTAATAAATAACGGTTACAATGCGATTAATTAGGGTTTTAACCGTACAATAGTTCACCGCCAATATAGCCCAAGCTTATAGCAACGGCTAAACAAAAAACCGCCGATAATCATGCCTACCGGCACGTGCGTTATTGCTGGATGCAGCGGGTGATTATATCCAATATCGGCTAACAGGTTAAATACGGATTCGATCATATTACCACCCCCATTCCTGTCTATTTGCAACTCCAATTGCGCGAATATGCTCAACTGAAAGTTTCATAAAATCGTAACGCGATTTTATTACTTAATATAACCTTTATTTATGAACTCTCAAGCTGCCGGCGGGAGACTGATAAAATAAGCCGCAACCACTTAAACGGGCTTAAATTGATCCGGTAAGGTAGGCTCTTTCCTGAATGTTTTAAGTTTTAAGCATTTGCAAATAATCGTAAAACAATAACCCAAAACCTAACACTTAAAACCTAAAACGTGATGAATTCGACTTTTTACGAATTCATCTTACTTGGAGGTATAATTTTTGATGAAATAATCCAACCGAGAAATCTGGTAGGGCCTCATTTTCCTAAATTGAACACTTCGTTGTCTCATTACTATTGAACTGAACGGAAACTCACTTGCCGCCTTATAATCTGCCGCGGTTTTGAACGATACTTTCTTCAAATGAAAGCCGTTTTGGGCAAATAATATGTCTATCTCAGATGATTTGCCGGCTTCAATTTCGCTGTCAATATAACTGAAAGCAAGTCCGCCTTTGCTGATGTTTACGATCTGGCCCATTTTGAGAGGTTTAGCCTTAAGAACAGCAAGCGCAATTTCACCCATGCTCATATCTTCAATTTGGCCTAAGTTGGCAGGTGCTGACATGATCATGGCAAATCCACCTTCTTTGACCCTAAACCGATTATGTTTTCTTCGTTCGATAAAATCTTTTCTGTTTTTCATGGTTGATGATCTCGTAAAAAGTCACGAATTCTATGCCGAGTATTATTATAATCATTCTATGTGCTTCAGCAGGCTGAAGCCCAAGATTTTTCTTCACTTTTTTCCCCATCCATAAATAAATTTGAGCGCTAAGCAGTTTCCAATTCATAAATGAGGGCCAAATTATAAAATCAGGGCCGATGAGCAAGGCCGCACAAGGGTTTTCGCCCGAGGCGTACTTAAAGTACGTCGAGGGACAAAACCCGCGGCCTCCGGCTCGTAGAGCCTACGCCTCGGAGAGAGAACACCGCTCATCGGAAAAATAACCATTTATGGATGGAAACTATTTAGGTTTATACCTCACCCTTCAAAAGATCATCAATATTTTGAAGCAGTGTTTTTCTCTCCACAGGCTTTAGCAGATAACCGTCAGCACCTGCCTCCAAGATTCGATCTTTATTCTCTTTAGTATCATAACCCGTTAGGGCTAATATTTTTATATGAGAGGTATTTGAATTTTCTTTGATTTGCTTGCAGACCTCAAAACCGTCCATTCCGGGCATATACAGATCCAGTACCATAAGATCCGGTTTAAACTGTACGGTCTTGACTCCGGCCTCAAATCCGTCTGAAGCCACTTCTGTTCGAAATCCATTGGTCGACAACATTCTGACAAGCAGCCTCTGAACACCTGAGTCATCATCAACAATCAGAATCTTTTTTTCTTTAAGAAATTCGGCCTGCGGGAGGTGTCCCATCTTTCCACTGATAAATAATTCCAGATCCTCTTTACGAATTCTATATTGACCGCCAGGAGTGAGAAATGCTTTCAGCTTTCCAGACCTGACCCATCTCCAGAGGGTAACCCTGCTGATGGAGCAATACTCTGCCGCCTTGGGAATAGAGAAAAAATTATCATTTTCTGGCATAAAGTTCCCTTAATAGACAAATTGAAGCTTCCCGCCGTCCTGCCATGGTGGGACGGGGAATGTGCTCGCTGTTGCAGCTCAACCTAAACGAATGAAACACATGAAACATATGAAACATAAAATAAACGGCACAATATGTCAACAGAAAATAATCTGAAAATATGATCGATTGCGTCTGGTACGATTTCGAAATTGCACTAATTTAACTGATTATTCTCAGTTTTTTAGTTGTAAGGTTTGCTCGTTTTGCGACAAAATATTTTTCATTGCCACTAAGACACCAAGGCACGAAGAAAGAATAATAAATATATCCTTTGTGGCAAACATTTATTGGTTTCTGCTTATCCGGGTTGGTAATAATCTTGGTTGTTTGAAAGGCCGGAGAAGTGTGGGCTCGCCCGGATTAACCCGGGTTAGGGGGGATAGCCGGTAATCTCTCGAATACGTTCGTATAAAGGTTTGAGGCGTTTGTACATTTTTTTATATACATCGTGATAAAGGGCGTCATAAAGTTTATGATTCTCCATGTTGGGCTCAAACACCTGGCCCACACGGGTCATGCCTTTAACCGCTGATTTAAAATCGCCGTAAAAACCGAGGCCTATGGCGGCATCGATAGCAGCCCCGAGCCCTGATGTTTCATATAGGTGCGGTCTGGCCGTGGGCAGGCCGAATAGGTCTGCCGTAATCTGCATGGCGTTTTTACTTTGGCTGCCGCCGCCCGACACGCGCAGACTGGTGATTGGCGTACGGCTGCGCTTTTCTATGCGCTCTTTGCCTTCCCTTAAGGCGTAAGCCACCCCTTCCAGGATTGAACGGTAAAGATGAGCCCGGGTATGGACATCTCCGAATCCTATAATCGCACCTTTGGCTTCCGGCCCCGGCAGTTTTAAGCCCGGAGTCCAATACGGCTGGAGTATCAATCCCATGGAGCATGGCGGGATATCTTCAACAAGTTTTTCGAAAAGCTCTTCAGCCTCCAGGCCCTGCTGGGCGGCTTTCAGCTGTTCCGGATGGCCAAACTCCTCCTTGAACCAGTTGACCATCCAGTATCCGCGAAAGACCTGCACCTCAATCGTATAATACTCCGGAACTGCGGATGGGTAAGGAGGGATCAACGGTATGGGCTCGACATACTTTTTATGGGTTACATTTATTGTAGCTGTAGTGCCGTAGCTGAGACAGCCGACGGAAGGTTCCAGGCTGCCCGATCCGATGACTTCACAGGCCTTGTCCGCCGCCGCCGCTATCAGAGGTAAACCTTGCGGGATGCCGGTCTCTTTAGCAGCAATGGAGGTGATACTCCCCAGCATCTCACCGGGCCGTATAAGCTCGGGCAGTATGGCCCGCTCGATGGGCAGGCACTGCCACTTCCAATCCCAATCCGGCGCCCAGCGCAAATTTTTGTAGTCAAAAGGAATGTAGCCGACCTGGCAGCCGATGGAGTCGACAAATTCCCCTGTAAGCCTATAGGTCAGGTAACCTGAAAGCAGCAAATATTTATGCGTATTCTCCCACAAGTCCGGTTGATATGTATGAATCCAATTCGCTTCCGCTTCCGCCTGAAAATAGGCGATTGTACCACTCAAACGGGCCAGTTTGAAAAAAAGCCCCCAGAGGCCGCCCAGCGGAAGCAGACCGTTCGTTTTACGCTGATCCAGCCACAGCATAGCCGGCCGCAGCGGTCTGCCGTCTTGATCGACATTTATGACCGTGCCTCTCTGGGTGGTAAGGGCTACACCGGCGATGCGTTCTTTGTCCACCAGCCCCAGTTGCCAGAGCTGCTGGCAAGCTTTACACAGCGCTTGCCAAAAAACTTCCGGATCCTGTTCAGCCCAACCCGGCTGTTCTGAAAAATAAGGATCAAACACCACCTGCTGCCTGGCCGCAAGATTTCCTTCGAGGTCAAAGACCAAGGCCTTAAGGCTTTGAGTCCCGTTATCGATGGCCAGTATAAGATCTTTGTTTTTCATTTTCAGGTAGATAATAATTTGCGGATATAAAAAGTTAAAAATGCCCGAAACTCTACAATAGAAGGCGGTTCTCGCCTATAGAGCTCCTCGGTAAGCTTTGCCGGAAGTGCATGGGCACGCTTTAGTTGGTGAAAATACATCTTAATCTCTTGTTTCCATTGCTTTCTACTCCAAGGCAGAACAGGCTTGCAAAGCTTTTTGATGCGTCTAAAATACGCTTTTCCTCCGCGAGGTGTCAACAATCCGATGCGCACGCGCCTTAAAAGCAGATCGGAAAGGTGGCGCACCTGTTCATGTTTGGCTGCAAAAGGCAGTTCCGCCCAGAGTGTGTGCGTACCTGGAATAACGGTTAGATCTTCAGGGGCAGACGCTCGTACCAGTTCATCGGCATCTTGACCGTATCTTCCGAACAGATTTTGCCACATATCCTGGGAAAGACCATAGGACTCTTTCGGTGCCCGGGGAACCGGCAAAAAAACGGGATCATTGGGATCGGGGAATGTTACCGGCGGAAAAAAGGGCTTGGCCGCTTTGAGGGCATCCAAGGCCAGTTTGCGGAAAGTCGTAAGCTTTCCTCCGGTTATGGTCACAAGTCCTTTGTCTTTCCAGACGACATGCTCACGGGACTCTTCTGAGGGTGCCAGCTTTCCTTTACTTAAAACCGGTCTGACCCCTGCAAAGGTGGACAGAATATTTTTCGGCGAAATATCAAACGACGGGAATAGTGCTCTCAAACCCTCCATCAAATACGATACTTCTTCTTTGGAAGCGGCCGGCTCAAAAGAGAGGTCGGCCCGGTGATCAAGATCCGTGGTGCCGACCAGAACGACCCCTTCCCATGGAATAACGAAGACGGCCCTGCTGTCAGCGGGATGGATGAAGCTGACGGCATAATCGATGGGCAGCACCCGACAAGAAAAGATCAGATGGCTGCCGCGTAAGGGGCGCAAATGAAGCTCGGGGTCGGGCGAGGGATGCAGCATTTCCGCCCAAACTCCGGTAGCGTTAATGACCGCCCGGGTTACAAGTATTTTAGCTTGCCGTGTCTCGGTATCTTCCGCTTCGATCCCAATGACTTCCCCTTTTGAATTTCGGTTAATGCCGGTTGCCTTTGTATAATTCAATGCCCGGCCTCCGAATTGAACCGCTTCGCTGATCAAACGCAGCACAAGCCGGGCGTCATCCACCTGAGCATCAAAAAAACTGAATCCGCCGACAAGTCCTTTCTGATCAATGTACGGCAGGAGTTTAATAAATTCCGAAGGTGGGTAAAAACGGTGCTGACGTTTGTGGGCGATTAGATCATATATTGAAAGTCCCGCTTCCAGGGTCCATTTCCCCGGCCCTCTGTCTTTGAAAATAGGGACCAGAAACTCCAGTTGCTTAACCAACCCGGGCGCATCTTTGAGCAGGCGTTCACGCTCTTTTACAGCATCCCGGGTCAGTAAAAACCTGCCCTCCTTGAGATAGCGCAACCCACCGTGGATCAATTTCGAAGAGCGGCTTGAAGTTCCCCAGGCAAAGTCTTTCTGCTCCAACAGCAGTACCCGCAGGTTCATACGGGCGGCTTCACGGAGGATACCTGCGCCCGTGACTCCGCCTCCGACGACGATCAAGTCCCACTCTTCCGGCAAGGTCTCAAGGTTCATGGCTATGGTTTACCCCGGACATTTCAGGCTATAAGTACGAATTCTATAAAACTAATTATGCTAAAGTTATGTTCCTTTTGTGCTAGTCGGTTAATTTGCCCGGATTCATCCGTTGCCCGGGGTCGAGACAGAGGCATAACTCTTTGATGGTGCGCATGCCCAACGACCCTTTTTCAGCCTCCAAATACGGTTTATGGTCTAAACCGACCCCATGTTGATGGCTGATGGTACCGCCGGCGTCAACAATGGCTTGACTGGCCGCTTTCTTAATCGTTTGCCATCGGATCAGCGTTTCTGCGGATGTATCTGCAAGCCGGAAAATGAAAGTTGTGTAAATATTCGAGCCGCTGGAATAGACCTGGGAAAGGTGCGAAAAAACATGCACCTTTTCATTCCACGGCGCAATACTTTCAAATATGGCTTTTTCAACGTTCTTCATGGTTAAGGCAACTTTATCCCAGGTCACGGCCGTTTCCAGAGTATCGACGGCATAGCCCAGATCCCATAGCGTATTGCGCAAATACGGCGCCCGAAAACGGTTTTTCTTCCAGGCCTCTCCCATGGCCTTACCAACAGAAACACCGCCGTATTGCCGCAGGACAGTAAAAGCTTCATGGCGTGATGTCCTGACCGAACGCTTACTTCCGATAAAGCCGATAAGGCACATGCACCCTTCTTGTGCGGATATCCGCCGCCACCTGAGGTATTGCTTCAAAATCGCGATCTGTTTTTCATGTCCGGCCAGAGCCAGATTGGTCGTGGTTTCCGCTGCGTTGCTCAGGCGCATCATGGCAAATGGAATACCGGCACCGGCAAAGCTCTGAACAGCCTTCTCGGCATGGTCCCATGATGGAAAGAAAATTCCGTGCACATCATTTCTTTCCGGAATGTGTGAAATCCTGACAGTTACCTTGGTTAAAACACCCAGTCTGCCCTCTGAGCCCAAAACTAAATGCCGCAGATCAGGACCTGCCGCTGAAGCGGGAAAAGGAGGAAGTCTTAATATGCCCTGTGGTGTAACCAGTTCGCCACCGGCAAAAAGTTGCTCGATTCTGCCATAATGTGAAGCTTGCTGACCGCTGGATCGCGTCGCCACCCATCCCCCCAGTGAAGAGAATTCAATGGACTGGGGATAATGCCCCAAGGTGAATCCTCCGGACCCCAGCCGGCTCTCAAGTTCAAGCCCTAAAATACCGGATTCGAATGTCGCCAGCAGATTATAAGGATTAAGATCGATCAAACGATTAAGACGCTTGAGAGATAAACTGAGTACCGGTCTATTTTCTTCGGGAACCTGGAGCTGTCCGGCGACACTCGTTCCGCCGCCAAAAGGAATCACTACGACATTATGTTTTTCGGAAAAGTTCATTAATTCTTCGACTTCTCCGGTCGTAGCAGGCAGGGCCACACCGTCGGGAAAGTGCTCAAGCGTTCCGCCGCGCAAACCGATCCAATCCGGCAGGCTCTGGCCGTGGGAATGCACAAGTCGCTCGGTAGGATCAGTTAATATCAGCGGGTGATCAGGCAGTCTTGATGCCGGCATGCGACTGGTAAATTTATCGATCGCATAATCGGCTTGCCGATTGCCTTTGCCCAGCAATTCACGCAGCAAGCTATACCCCTGCGTCGGCAGATCGACATTTACCGTATCATCTCCCCACCCGTTCCAACGCCGCATGCCCTATCTCCCTGTTGTTTTGAAAGCCTGTAATTTATACCACGCAAAGGCGAGAAACACAATTTGCTTGTAGCTATTAATTGCTTATACAACCAAATTTGAATGCAGAATTCTTGTTATGTTGTCTGTGTAGATTAGATCAGATGTCTATGCAGAGTGAGAATAGCATATTGATTGTTTCCTAAAAAGTAAAAAGATTAAATTTTTAGAATTTTTAATTTTCTTTTAGCAAAAAGTTTTTTGAAAATTAACGTTTTTTCCAGCGTTCTATCTTTTCGAAAGCATCTTGGGCCGCGTTTAAAAGTTCTTTCACTTCAACGGGCTTGTGGAAATAATCATCAAAACCGGCCCCCCGACACTCAGCAAGTTCAAAAAGTGAAGTGTATCCGGTTACCGCATAGATAATGTCTATGGGCCGTTTTTCTCGAAGTTGCCTGCACAACTCTACTCCATTCATTCCAGGCAGGTTTAAATCCAGAAACATGACATGGATACTATCCTGTTTTAAAACCTCAAGGGCTTCTTCAGCACTCTCTGCAGACCGAACTGTATAACCTTTACTGCTAAAAGCCTTCTTAAACATTTTCAAAATGGCGACTTCATCATCTACAACTAAAACCTTTTTTTCAGCCATGATTTTGCTCCCCTTCAAAGAATATCACTCGGCGGCTTTATCGAGATCGATAATTTTACTTGTGAGGTAATCCTTAGTCTTATATTTTGTAACCCCCGAGAGCTTTTTCGTTATTCTTCCCAAGCGCTTAACTTGCGCATTTATTTCTTTGATATCATCCTTAATATGATTATCATCCAAATCGTCCAGAAAGAGTTCGGAAAGCCCTAAAATCACTTGCATGGGCTGATTTAATTCATGGCACACCGCTCCGGCCATTTCAATAACACCCTGAAGTTTCTCTTTTTCCACCAGGGCGGCCTGCAACTCGACAATACGGCGACCAACGTTGATCCGCGCCCGCAACTCGTTATTATCAAACGGTTTGGCGATATAGTCGTCGGCTCCGGCTTCAAGCCCCCTGACGATATCTTTCTTCCCGTCCCGTGCGGTCAGAAGGATAATGTAGGTTGGAATAGTTTTTTCCATCTGACGGATCCTATAGCAAACCTCAATGCCGTCCATCTTCGGCATCATCCAGTCCAGAACGGCCAACTTGGGTGCCTCCACACTCTGTAGCTTTTCCCAAGCTTCGTGCCCGTCACGGGCCGAAACTACGTCGTAGCCCCACTTGGCAAGCACGGCCTTCAGGAGACGCCGTGAAGTAAAATCGTCTTCGGCAATCAATATTCTCATCGGATTAACCTTCTAAACATACCTCGATTGTAAAACTTCCGAATTCTGTTTTGAAAGGTATCGCAATTTTGGGACCTTGAGTTTTGGTTTCAAGCTGATGGTTCTTGCCAATAATCACTGTAGGGATGGCCGCTTGATATTTTTTGCCTACTTCCTCCAGTTCTTTGCGGGCCTGGCCGGATATCATATTGGTCAATTCACCCACAGCATCGGCAATCTCATCATTTATTTCCGTCATTTCCTCCCCGAACATGTTGGAAACGATTTTTAGAATGCATAATTCGTTAAAGGTGATGGAAAGAGTCCCATTTGTTTCACCGGTAAATCCAATGACACCGGAAACATCTCCCCGAGCGACATCGTCTTTTTTGAGGTATGGTTTTCCAGCCTCAGACTCGACAAACGCCATTGTTCCAAGAACGTTCACGGTTGCATTGATAAACGGGTTAATGAGTTTTACATCCATATCTATCCTCCGTAGTCACAAATTATGATGTAGAAACAGTGTCGTACTGAAAGTCAGTCGCCAAACACTTTATTTAACTTTTCACTCACTGTTTCCGCCGTAAACGGTTTTACAATATAGCTGCTTACCCCTGATTTTACGGCTTTAATAATATTGTCCTTCTGGGCTTCGGCTGTAACCATGACAAAGGGTATGTCTTTTAATTGTTCATCCGCTTTGAGCGTTTTTAAAAGATCTATCCCCGGCATCTCCGGCATATTCCAGTCACATAATATCAGGTCAATTTTTTCCTTTTTCAACTCTTTGAGAGCGGTATCGCCGTCATCGGCGTCAACAATATTTGTAAAGCCGATCTGTTTGAGGATGTTTCTTAAAATCCTCCTCATGGTGGCAAAATCATCAACGATTAGAACTTTCATATTTAAGTCCATAAGGCCTAAACCCCCTTCAAATTTAAACTCCAATTGAGCGATAACTAATTGTTTTGTACAATCGCCCAGATACCCGCCATATCAAGTATAAGGCCCACCCGGCCGTCTCCCATAATCGCACCGCCGGCGATACCATTGATATTTTGCATGGCTGCGCCCATGCTCTTGATCACTACTTCCTCTTTCCCCAGCAATTCATCCAGCAGCAGGCCCATCTGACGGCCTTCATGTTCCACGATTACCACCAAGCTTTCCCAGGGATCGGCTGCATCGCCTTTTACCTTGAATGTGCGGTCAAGGCGAACCATAGGGATGAGCCGGCCCCTGGACAAAAGCATTTCCCCTTTGCCCTCAACCGTTGAATATTGCTCTTTTGTGGGCCTGAACGACTCCAGAACGGAAAAAACCGGTATAATGTATCGCTCTGCTCCGACCCTGACCAGCATACCTTCGATGATAGCCAGCGTCAGCGGCAGACTGATGACAAAAGTGGTCCCCTCCCCCGGCCTGGTGTTGATTTCCACACGTCCTCTCAGCTTCTCCATGGCTTTTTTGACCACATCCATGCCCACGCCCCGGCCGGAAACGTCTGTAACTTTTTCGGCTGTAGAGAACCCGGGCTGAAATATCAGGTTGTAAATTTCAGAATCCGTGAACTCACTCTCCTCTGTAATCATACCGCCGGCCTTGGCCTTTTCGATGATCCGGTCTTTATTCAGCCCGCGACCGTCATCTGCAATTTCAACGATGATATGGCCCCCCTGGTGATAGGCCCGCAAATGTATCTTGCCTTTCCTGTTTTTACCTGCTTTCTTCCTTTCCTCGGGCGGCTCAATGCCATGGTCAACGGAATTGCGGATCATGTGGACCAGGGGTTCATACAACTCGTCCACAACATTCCGGTCTATTTCCGTATCTTCACCGGTCATTTCTAATTGTACTTGCTTGCCTGCATTTTTGGACAGGTCCCTGATAAGTCTTACCATCTTTTGAAAAGTGCTCTTTATAGGGACCATACGCATGGACATGGCCGTGGTTTGAAGACCGGAGGTAATCTGGGCCAGCTGCCCCAGGTTGCGTTCTAATTTTTGATCTTGGGCCGTAAGAATCACCTGGCTCTGCCGCAGCATGCTCATGGCGATCACCAGTTCACCGGTCATATCCACCAGGTTGTCAAGCTTCTTGGTATCCACCTTGACCTGCAAATCTATCTGCCGGGAACTAAACTTTTTCTGCTCTCTTAAGGCCGAAGCTACGGCTTTGGGTTCCGCGCTTTTTTCTTCCACCAAGATTTGACCGATCTTTTTACCCGGTTCTGTTTTCTGCCTTTCAAGTCCTTTGGCCAGATCATCGGGGGTGACGGCGCCGCCTTGAACCAGAATCTCTCCCAAAGGCTTGTCACCGATTAAATCTGCACGAGAAACCAACTCCTCAATCCTGTTAACTAAAGGGGCAACGTCCAAACCGATATCTAATGAAGTACGGTTTTCTATTCCCTGCCGAGCACCCATGATCATTTTTTTGAGAGCATCCATCGATTCAAAGACAATATCAACAGTAGCACCTTCCAAAACGATTTCGCCGCCTCTGGCCTTATCCAAGAGGTTTTCCGCATGGTGAGCCAGCGTATTTATCCTTTGTAAATTGAGAAAACTTGAAACACCTTTAATAGTATGGAAGGTCCTGAAAATTGTATTGAGGCTGTCAATATCACTCGAGTCCTCCTCAAGATCTATCAGGCTGACTTCAATCGCTTCAAGGTTTTCAAGAGACTCCATTACAAAATCCAAGGTTATGGCCCGGTCTTCCTCGCTCAAGTCTTCATCCGGGGATTGTATGTCTTCTTCCTTCTCTTTAGTGCCAACTGCTTGAACACGTTGCGCCTCATCAGGCTCTGCCTTTTTAAATTTGAGTCTGTCCAGTATTTGGGATATGTCCCCGCCATATTCCTCCTGGTTGCTCACGTGACGCAAGATGGTTTGCAAAGAATCGACCCCTTCTTCCAAAGGAGTTACATCGGCGGCCTCTCCCAGTATTATTTTTTCAATATAGCTCTTGATCGCCTGAATAAGTTCAGAAAAAGCGGGTTGATCAATTTCTTTGGAATCTTCTTCCAGCACACCCAGGCAGTTTACAATCTTGCCTAAAGCAGGGATATCCTGTACATCCAGCATCACTACTTCCAGGGCTATCGATTCTATATTCTTGCTAATTTTTTCCAGCATTTCAGACATCGGCACGTTTCTCCAGCTTATGATGGCTATGTTAATCGGATTGAACTTCTAAAACCGACAGGACTTCAATTACTTGTTCAATTGTCATGAATCCTCGTCGAAACAGTACGGAACCTATTAGTCTATGTGCCAATCCTTTTAAAGTATTTTCCTTTTGCATATTGAGTGCTTCTTCAAGTTGACTATGAGTGATAAAGCCTTTATCTGCCGCTATTTCCCCAAAACGCTTTTTTAACTGTTTTAATGTCATCTGGCCTCCCTGCTTTTAAGTTCGTTGCAGGGCTTCGATACATTATCAATTAGTTATGGATTAATGGCCAACTGAAACGCCAACCGGTTTTCCAGCGAATCGATCGCAATAAAAATTTCGTTGTCAGAATCGGTAAAAAATTCCTGAAAAGCATCAGTTCTGAGCAGTTTAGGAAAATTAAGGTTAAAGACGGCCTGCTCGTCGTAAAAACTGAAGGTATTGCCGGCAATCATATTCGTGATTTCCATAATAGTCCCGTTTATCTGAGCATCGGACAAACCTTCTGCATCCCTTCCCATAAAATCGGCGGTCATCGACAGGGCAAATTTTTTGGGTATATAAAAGACACAGTAGCCCGAAAAGGGCCCGTCAAAATCTAATCTGGCGGCCATAATTTGGTCGGTTTTCCCGCTCCAGCAATCTTTCTTATGCACATCATCGGAAAAAACCAAAGGCAAAAAAAACATGGTTTCCAGAACATTAGAAATCGAGTTCTTCATCGCCGTTATCAAGGATTCTTTCTTCATATTGCGGCTCTCCCATTATCAGGTTTAGCTTTTCTTTGATCTCTTCAGGCGTAAAGGGCTTTTTGATATAGTCCATGGCGCCCTTTTCAAAAAACTCAACAAGCCTTTGTTTGCTTCCTTCGGTAGTAATCACAACCACTGGAATGGACTTTAATGTATCGCTTTTTTTTATTTCGTCCAGAAGCTCAAGACCGTTCATCCCAGGCATATTGTAATCTGTCAGAACCAGATCAAGCCACTCTTCGTTCAGTATCTTTAACGCTTCATTGCCATCGGCAGCTTCAAAAAAATGCTTTACATTAAACCCGGAGGCCTTGATTATTTTTTTAATAATCCCCCGCATGGGAATGGAATCATCCACAATCAAAACATTGTATGCCATTTGCTTTACCCCTGTACCTTTGTGTCTTAGTAGCCAAACTGTTCGAAAAATCTAAATGAGTGCTTCAACTTCTTCAAGCTTTTCACCAAATCCGGCCATAATTTCCTGAAAGTCTCTTTCCGTGAGTCCCAGATATTTCACCACATCCTGGTGAAATCTGTAAGCCAGGCCGTCTGACCCTCCACCGATTCCCATCATCAAGCACAGAGTGTCTGCCAGGTAAACGACGGCCGTTTCAGGATAACTTTCCAAGGATTCATCCGGGTGGTGATGGTTGCGAATAATTTCCACCATCTTGGGGCTGAACTTCCACGTTTCGGCCACCATGCCGCCCAATTCGGCATGATCGATACCGATTACTTCTTTCTCCGCCTCTCTAAAAGAAAAATCTTTTTCTGCTACTAAAGTGTTGATTTTTTTATATGAATCCCCGACGTACTGGCTTAAAATCACTTTGCCGATATCCTTTAAGAGTGCCGCGGTAAATATCAGGTTAGCATCTTGCGCTCTTTTCTTTTCGGCCAGATCCCGGGCTATAAGAGCAGAGGAAATCGAATATTTCCAGAGTTCACCTGCGTCAAGATCATACCCCTCCTGGGCGCTTTTTAAATCTTCCGAACTTGATGCCAGCGTGACAATGTCAATCACCTGGCTCATACCCATATAGACGATGGCCTGGTGGACGGAATTAACCTTTCCTGACATCCCAAAATAGGCGGAGTTGGCAACTTTTAATAAATTAGCGGTCACGGCCGCGTCATAAACAATAACCTTGGACAGATCGGCCATGGAGCTGTTGGGATCTCTGGCAATAGCCATGACCTTATTTGCCACCTGCGGAACCGGCTTCAAGCTATCAATTTTTTTTATGATGAATTTTAAATCGCTCATATCTTTTTCACTCCCTTACCTGAAACTTTTATCCAAGTATCCCCGCTTTTAACCTCCAGCTTGATGGTTCGATTGACAATGCCACCTACGTCCCTGTAATCAATGAGCACGTTGTTTTTATGAAACATTTTTCTGACGGCAATGTCATTGCGTTTGCCGATGTTAAAAAATCCGGCCTGGTCCATAACTTGTGACCCGCCTGCTACGATAATTTTCATTCTCTGTTTCTTGGCACCTAACTCATAGGCTGCCTTGAACAGAGCAGGAAGGCCGGTATCAGCAAACATATACGGGTTTTTTACGGCTTTTTCCGGAGACAGCTTGGATTCCGGAAGCAAATAATGGAGGAGACCGCCTACCTTTGCCACGGCATCATAAATTACAACGCCGATACATGACCCCAGAGAATAGGTCACAAGCACTGCTTCCAAGTCGTTACTGACCTTCATGTCCGAGACGCCGACAATTACTCTCATGATAATACCTGCTTTTTACTTTTCCAATCACGACAGATTTCTCTTCGAATAACGAACAACTAATAATCAATAACACTCAATTGAGCCTTTTCTGCTCAATTGAGGTGTTACTTATAATTGTAAATAGTTGCACGCTAGACGCTTAACCCCGTCTTTAACGGGATTTACGTTACCCTCCAATCCGAACACGGAACCTACATTACGCTACTTTTTCGAGGAGACCTATTTCTCCTTCACTCAACACCTGATCAATATCGAGTAGAATCTTAACGCCGCCTTCAATCTTGGCCATGCCTAAGATATAGTCCGTGTTCAGTTTGGCGCCGAACGCGGGAGTCTCCTCGACATCTTCGCCTTTGACATTTAATACTTCCGAGACCGCATCGACCACGATTCCGATTTGAACGATACCTGCATGACATTCGATTTCAACCACGATGATGCAGGTGCGCTCGGTGTAATCGATGGCATCCATCCCGAACCTCAGGCGCAAATCAATTACCGGGATCACTTTGCCCCGCAGGTTAATAACCCCTTTGACAAACTCCGGTGTTTGCGGGACCGTGGTGATGGGCATCATCCCGATGATCTCCTTGATTTTTAAAATACTGATACCGTACTCCTCATTGGCCAGCGAAAAGGTCAAGTATTTGCCCTCTTTGTCGGCCATGGCCTTGACGGCCTGATCCATTGTTTCTGCAAGTTTTGCCATTTCAATGCTCCTTTCATTTTTTTTAAGTGCCCTTCGCCAAAAAACAACTGCTGTCTCTTTTATTTAATATTTTGCCTGGTTGCCGCCATAATGATTTGACAACATTTTTTTCAACACAGTCTCGACCCAGCTAAAATTGCTGTCCAAGTAGGTTAAAAATCGAGGTCGCAAGGTATGTCCTGCCTTAATCGTATCTTCGTTTCTGTCCGGCAAAATTAGTATGATACGAACGTCGTCAAGCAAGTCTTTGATAGTAAGAAAATCCATAAGGTTATCATGGTTACTTGCCATAAAGATCGCGATGGTAAAACCGTCCAAGGGTTGGCGAAGTTTTTGGGAAAGAGAGTCGATCGTCTGATAAAACTCGCCCTGATGTTCAGCGGCCAGTTCTTGATACAGCTTCCAAAGGGGCCGGCCCACGCCTTCCTTGTCAGTTGCATAAAAAATCAATCCCATTCTTCGACCCTACTAGTTCGGTTAATTTTCAACCCTAATTGAGCGTTCAAGTTTGATATTTTCGCAAAAAGGAATTTTATATTTTTTGCGAAAAATATCACTCTTTATATCACTCTTTATATCACTCTTTATTTAGCAGCAAAAGGCGTGCCAAAATTGTGCAAACCTAACAAAATTTTTAAACACAATTAAATTAGGGTGTTATAAATGTCTTGCAAAGAAATAATTGCCGGAAAGATCGAAATTGTTCGAAATTGTCGGATATATGCCGGCAAAACTGGATTTTGTACGATTTTTTCGTACTTGCGGCGAAGTTGACGTCAAGGCCTATTTAAGAGAATTGGGTGCGTGCGGCGCGTTAATTTATGATAGATAAAACTTTCTTATGCTTTCTTCTGTTGCATATGGTATCTTTCTCTTAATGCTTACAATTCCAGAAGCAGTATCGAACCTGACATGCCTGTGATAACTACGATTAATATCCTTTCCGACTAATATAAAATCGTATTTTCCCAAATAAGAAATCGTCTCCAGAATCGGTCCTTCATTGTTTACGCCGCCGGTTACAACAATTCGTAAACTTCTATCTCTAATCGATTTAGATTTTTCCCCAAATAGCCGTAGCAATTTAGGAACGGCCTGATCTGCGTAGTGATATCCATTTTTTTTTATGTGTTTTCCACTTGGAGTGGTATTGTTTTTGCGACTGCTGGAAATATGGGTTATTCCTCCAATTCTATACTTCGGGTGATACAAACAGATTGAGACGCATGAACTGATATTAGTCTCCAGAATTTTGCTGTCGCTTATTTCGACTTCTCCCCTGGCAACTATTCTTCTTGCTCTTCCCATTTACTTATATCCTAATAAGGAACTAAATTCATTTTCGATATTTGGATATGTTATCGGCAATATACCAGGGGAACTTTAATCTATGGGCAAGTTTTAAAAATAACGAAGATCTTGAAAATCACTATGGGTTTTAGGTTGCAGTTTTGATAGACACATGCAATCTTCAAATTCAGCAATCGATGAAAACACCATTATCAGCGGGGAGATTATAGACTTTAAGATAATGTTTCTGGTATAATGGCTATATCGCCTATAAGTATTTATTACCGTCATTGGGGGAGATGCTGGATGCTGGATACTCGATGCCGGCTAAAAACATTAAAAATCAGCTGATTATCAAGTATCAAGCATCCAGTATCGCTCACACGATGGTAAAATAGTATTTAATTCTCATTAAAGCCGGAAAATCCCAAAAATCTTTTTCTTAAAAAATATATTATGATATTTGAGTATCAAGGTCATAAACCAAAAATCGGAAAAAATGTTTTTATAGCGCCCACGGCTGCGGTTATCGGAGATGTAGATCTAAAAGACGGTGTAAGTATATGGTATGGCGTTGTTGTTAGAGGTGACAGGGCCGCAATAACTGTTGGGAAAAACTCAAATATTCAGGATAATAGCACCGTCCACGCCGATGCCGGCAAACCCACGGTTATCGGTGAAAACGTAACAATCGGACACAATGCCGTTATTCACGCCTGCACGATTGAAGACAACTGTCTTATCGGTATAAGTGCCGCTATACTTACGGGTGCATATATTAAGACCGGTTCGGTAGTTGCCGCCGGCGCGGTGGTTAAACAGGACCAGGTTGTTGGTCCTTATCACCTCGTTACAGGAATTCCGGCTGCGATTAAAAAAGAGCTCTCTGAAACGTCATCCGAAAATCACATCAAAACCGCAAAAACCTATTTCAACCTGGCACGCGAGTATACGGCAATTAAGCCCTAACATTGATGCATTCGTAAAACGTCGAGTTCATCACGTTTTAGTACCTATCTATCAAAATCGCATAATATCTGCGAAGAATTTATCTAACAAAATATTTTCGCCACAAAGGCACCAAGACACGAAGTTAAATTATTATAATAAACAGTTATTCTTTGTGTCTTGGTGCCTTTGTGGCTATTCTTTCTCTCCGAGGCGTAGGCTCTACCCTCCGGCCTGTAAGCCCTACGGGCTGGAAGCGGAGCCGGAGGCCGGTTTGTCCGGGTTGGGGTATCAATAACTTCCAAGTACTTTCAGGTAGTCCGTCTTAGCTTTAAGCAGGTCCAGTATCGGCGCAAACTCTTTTGATTCGGCATCGGCCTCAAGGTCCACATAAAACATATACTCCCATGGTTTTCCATGAATGGGCCGTGATTCCAGTTTCACCAGGTTGACTCCGTGGTCGGCATATATTTTCAAAACTTCAAACAGGGCACCCGGCTGGTTTCCTGTTGAAAAAATAATCGACGATTTGCTGCGAGGCCCCTTTTGGAGCTGCCCGGCACTGATAATCACAAACCGTGTATAGTTGCGCGGGTTGGTCTCGATGCCTTCTGCGATGACTTCCATCCCGTGGATTGCAGCGGCCTTTTTGCTGGCAATGGCTGCGTCTGTCATATTCTGCGCTTCACTGACCGTCTTAACAGCCCCGGCAGTGTCCTTGACCATAACCAGCTCCCATCCGTCATGGCGCTCCAGAAACTGGCGGCACTGTTGAAAGGCCATTGAGACAGAAAGGACGCGCTTGATGTTTTCAATCTCGATACCGGGCTTACCTATCAAATGGTGGATAATGCGCAGCGCGATTTCACCGACAATTTTCAAATTATACTCCAGCAGCAGATCATAGTTTTCATGGATGCTGCCGGTCAGAGAATTTTCCACCGGCACTATACCGAAGTCGACCTCCCCATTTTTGACCCCTTCGAAAATCGTTTTAAAAGAAGGCGCAGGTACTGCCGTCACCTTGTCCCCGAAATATTGCGTGCAGGCCTTATGGCTGAATGTTCCCATTTCGCCCAGGAATGCGGCCCGCTGCTTTCCCGTTCCATTGACTCTGCTTAAATGATCGACGGCCGCGGCCTTATCCAAATAATCAAAATCGAGTTGCTTGCCGATAACCGGTGCAATCACATAAATATCACGTGTCAACTGGCCAAACTGCTCGGGATAAAGACTTTGGGCTCCGTCGGAAAGGGCTTCGTCCGGGTTATGGTGTACTTCGATCATCAGGCCGTCGGCACCCGCGGCGATAGCGGCCCGCGCCATGGGGCTGACCTTTTCACGAATACCGGTGGCATGACTGGGATCGACGATAACCGGCAGATGCGTCAAGTTTTTAAGCACCGGAATAGCCGACAAGTCTAAAGTATTGCGAGTATAGGGTTCAAAGGTCCGAATACCTCGTTCGCACAGGATAACATGGTCATTGCCCTCCGACAGGATATATTCGGCCGACATCAGCCATTCTTCAATGGTGGATGAAAGTCCTCGCTTTAAAATAACCGGTTTCCCCATGCGACCGACACATTTTAAAAGTTCAAAGTTTTGCATATTGCGGGCACCTACCTGAACAGCATCGACATACTTCATCATCATATCAGCCTGCGCCGTCGAAGTAATTTCGGTCACAACCCTGAGCCCGGTCGTCTCTCGAACCTCAGCCAGAATCTTCAGCCCCTCTTCTCCCATACCCTGAAATGAATAGGGGGATGTCCGCGGTTTAAAGGCTCCGCCGCGAAACATAACCGCACCGTATCTTCTGACTTCCCGAGCAGTGGTTATGGCCTGCTCCCTGCTTTCTATTGCGCACGGTCCGGCGATAACGGCGATACGCTCTCCGCCCACCACCACATCGCCGATCTGAACGAGGGTGTCTTCCGGATGCATTTGCCGGCTCACCAGTTTAAACGATGTGGAAATCGGTATTACTTTGGCAACACCGGGAAGCTTTTCAAAAAAATCGATATCCTTACCGACTTTACCGACAGCCCCGATGATGTTCTGTCCGGCTTCGGTCATCTCCCGCACAATACAGCCCTCTCTGAATAGGATGCTCCGAAGATTGCCTTTCTGATCCTGAGTGATCTCATCTTCCAGCACGAGAATCATAACAAACCTCCTTTGGATAAATGTCCTTTAAGCCTCACGTTAGTGTGTACAAAAAAAAGCCCCGAGAAAATTTCCCGGAGCTTTGAAATATTAACCCCGGGCAGACCCGTTTGAAGTCCACCCGGGGTATTTAACAGTTTTGTTAAACAACCGGCTGGACGCTTATAAAACTAAAAAAGAAGCGTCCAAAAGTATTAAGTGATCTGTTGTTACAATTTCTGTTCACAATATGTTTCCTTCCACTAGATTGTTTTCTGATACTCTGTTAACGCACCGGTGTCAAGAGTTGTTTTTCGGCAAATGATATAATTATTGCGATTTTTGCCTGTTGTGATAATAAAATCGTGATACGATTTTATGAATCGGCATAATAATTTGTAGGTTGGCTTAATTGTAATTTTTATATTGGACAGGATAACAGGATTGATTGGATCTATTGCTTTCTGCGAGAACAAAAACTAAAAAATCTGACGGTATTGTTTGTTGTGCGGTGAACACCTCCGCATCAGCGGACTTGGTTTTTCCCCTTTCGTCCGCATGTCCCGCTGGGCGGGGGAAAGGGGGAAAAGGAAATCCTGAAGATCCTGTTAATCCTGTCTAAATAAAAAAAAAGTGAAGAACATGAAAACCCTTAAAGTTCATGGCGCTGCCGGCGTTTCCAACATACTGATCGGCGAGAGCCTTCAAAATCTGCAAAATTATATTCCGGCCCAACATGCGGTCATCATTACGGATACCAACGTCAGAGATCTTTATCAGCAAGATTTCCCACCTTGTGACGTCATCACCATCGGAACCGGCGAAAATATAAAAAATCTGGCTACAGTCCGCCATCTATATGAAAAGCTTGTCGATTTAGATGCCCAGCGGTCATCCTTTATCATTGGAATCGGCGGAGGTATTGTATGCGATATCGCCGGCTTTACGGCCTCGACCTATTTGCGCGGCGTCAGTTTCGGGTTTGTTTCTTCAACGCTGCTGTCACAGGTCGACGCCAGTGTCGGGGGCAAAAACGGTGTCAATTTCGGCGGCTATAAAAATATGATCGGAGTTTTCAATCAACCCGAATTTGTTATCTGTGATATGGATCTTTTACAAACCTTGCCCGCCAAAGAAATTTTGTGCGGTTTGGCCGAGATTGTAAAGCACGCCGCCCTTGGAGATGCCGGCATGTTCAACTACATCGAAGAACACTATCAAAAAGCACTGGCGCTGGACCGTGACGTAATTGCAAAGCTGGTATACGATTCGATCGTCATCAAATCATCCATCGTAAACCAGGATGAAAAGGAACAAGGCGAGCGCCGCAAACTAAATTTCGGGCATACTTTCGGCCATGCCTTTGAAAAGACCACCGCTGTTCCCCATGGCGAGGCCGTTGCTGCCGGTATGGTGATTGCTGCCGGGCTCTCCGTCCAAAGAGGACATTTGCCGGCCCCAGAGGCACAACGGATTGAAAACCTTCTCAAGAAGCTGAAACTCCCCACCAGGATTCAGGCCGATAAAAATGCGCTGCTAGAGGCCCTGGGCAAGGATAAAAAACGCCAGGGAGAACAGATCCATTTTGTACTTTTAGATGCAATCGGCCATGCCTTTGTGGAAATGATATCGATTGCAGAGCTGGCGGCTGCAATAAAGAATCCTGGCCCATAGGACCAGGCTTTGGTTTGCCCGTGTCTTAAATCCCGGTTGTTCACGGGGAAAAGAAAATCCTGAAGATCCTGCCTGTCCCGTAGGTAGGAACTATCGTGCTGGGATAAATCGTGCCTGCCCCGTAGCTCATTTGATGGTACTGGGGTCTAAATAAAAAAATGGAAGACTTTGAATGCCGCAATAAACAGCAGGGGTTTTCAATGGGAAGCTGCCGGGTCGAATTTAACGGCCAACATGCCCCGGCCTGCCAGGTTACCCTGCGACAAAAAAACAAAGAAACTGCCCGGCTGATTACTTCCGTCCATCTCTCGCGCCCTGAAAACTATCTTTCCATTTATCAATCCGGGTGCAACTTTTCCTGCCGAAAATGCCATTCCTGGTATTTCAGTAAAGTAAAGGACGGCAAGTGGTACACGCCGCAGGAAATCCTGAAAGAAGCGATGGCCTATGACAAGTCGGTCACCCTGGAAGAACCCCGGGATAAAGCCACCACCTGGCATGCCCACGACACCTGCCGCTGCTGCGGAAGCTGCGTAGTTTATAATAAGCGCTCGAGTTCATGCCCCGGAGTCCTGGCCTCGGAAGCCATCACCTTGAGCCCCCAGGGGTTTGGGCCCATACGCAATATTGTGGCGTTCACCGGCGGGGACCTGGTCTGCTGCCCTGAATTTTACGGCGAGTGTGCCCGGCTGATCCATACCCACACCAATCTGTGGCTATTGATTGAAACCAACGGCCACGGACTCACCCCGCAGAATCTTGATTATTTGCAAGCATCCGGCGTGGACGCCTTCTGGCTTGACATTAAAGCCTTTGACGGCAAAAAGCACAAATGGCTGACCGGGTGCTCCAACAAAAATATTTTGAAACTGCCCGCAGAAATCCTCAAACGGAACTTTGTGCTGGAAGTTTTATCACTCTACATTCCCGGCCTGGTTGAAGCCGATGACCTTGCAAAGATCGCCCGCCTACTCGCTGGAGTAGACCGCACCATACCCTTTACCATCCTGGCTTTTTTCCCGGAATACCGCATGAAAGATTATAGCGCCCCCACCGTTTACGCGATGGTCGCGGCCTACGAGCGGGCTAAAGCCGCCGGGCTGCAAAATATCCGCCTGGGAAATCTGGGCGTGTTTGCCCGCACCCAAAAAGATCAGCAATATCTAATCGACAACGTCGACAAAGGCGCCTATTAACCCGAATATTTCACTTTGCCTTTACTGTATAGCGATAGTGTGAAGATAGGTTTTTAACCACAGACATACACAGACGATCGCTGACCTGTTATTTTTGTTCGGCCGACTTGCCGAACAAAAGCTGCCTTCGCTATCGCGAAAAGGCTTCTTGAAAATGCTTAAACACATAAGGCACCCATGCAGAAGACCTATGGTTAATATCGATCCCTATTTTTATTGGATAAGATTGCCCTGCCGAAGGCTGATTGTTTTGCCTGATTTTGGATACCCGTCCCGTTTTTAACGGGATCAAAAAATCAGGCAAAGAAAAAATTCTATCTCTGCGAACTCTGCGCCTCTGCGGTGAATATGCTTTTATCAACGATGGGAGCGGAAGAACATCATCAAACTCTTTACCAGTTCGGCCATAAAACCATAATCCAGCTTGTCCATGGTATCCGACGGTAAGTGATAGTGGGGGTTGCGAAAAAAGGCCGTGTCCGTAATCATTACGGCCGCATACCCCTTATCCCAGAAGGGCGCATGGTCGCTGAGCCTCACTGACGGCAGAATATATCCGCGCATGGGAACGCTCAGCTTGATTACCGGTAAGTTCGAATTTTTACGAAAGGCCTTGAACAGGGAATTTGTAAAGGTTCTGGAGCTGAAATTCCCCACAATACCGATATAATCACCTTCCTCGGGATATCCGAAAAACATCAAGGGGAAGGGATAACTCTGGCAGCCCGGCTCACGGCAGGCATATCCCACCATCTCCAGGCAGATCATGCCGTCGATCTGTTCGTTTGCTTTGCGGGCCTGGGCGGCATACACCCGGCTTCCCATGTGGCGGGTACCGTAAACCGGCGGCTCTTCCAGCGCAAATGAAACAAACTTTACGGCCACGTCCAGCTTTTCACGCCCTTTAAGCGCGGCTAGCGCCCGGGCGGTCTCAAGCTGAACGGCAACGGCACTGGCATTGTCGTCGGCCCCCACCGTACCGGCCACCGAATCGTAATGGGCACCCAGGATAAAATGTTTGGCAGGATTATCACTAAAAGAAATTTCCG
>NZ_JAZFTO010000253.1:0-12061 GCF_036446775.1 Candidatus Desulfatibia sp. | reverse complement strand
ACCGGCAACCATCCAGACGACTCTATCTGCACAGGATGCTACCTTCTGGTTTGCCAATCCGGCCATATCCCGGAACAGTCTTGCCAACCGGTTCTCCGGGACAATGCCGGTTCCGACTTCATTCGATACCAGAAAAATCGAGCATTGAGCCGTTTCAAGCGTTTGAATCAACTCGTGAATTTGTTCATCGATTCTCTGCGGGTCGTCGCTTTCCAGCAGGAGGTTGCTGAGCCAGAGTGTCAAACAATCAACAACGACAACATTTCCTTTGAGGCCGTGATCATTAATGACTTCCGGCAGCCTGATGGGAGCCTCGACCGTTTTCCAGCGTTGATCTCTCTCTTTTTGGTGACGTCGGACCCGCGCTTTCATTTCGTCATCGCCGGGCACTAAGGTTGCGATAAATATATTTTTCTTTTCAGCTACTTGTGACGCCAACTCAAGAGCATAACGGCTTTTACCGCTCCGGCATCCTCCCATAATCAGTACGATTTCTTTCACAGCTAACTCCAGACTAATTTAACAGTTTAACAATTTCCGAAACATCAATGTGTTTTTCAAAATGAGCGGCCAGGTGGTCATAGGCCGTATCTTTGCCTGCCAGGCCATAAGGGTCGGGCAACGTGATTTTGCCAAGACCGACAATGTTTAACCAGCGCCTGGTGATGCCGGGCGTATCGAACAGCCCATGCATATAGGTTCCCATAATGCGCGATGCGTGTATCGTACATCCATCTTCAGTTTCACATGGAATGCGGTTGCGTTCAAAGACCTGAAACAGAGGCTCTCCATCAAGCCGCCGGGTCTGTCCCATATGGATTTCGTAGCCGGTGCCTTCTATATCCTGCCAGGCGAATCGCGATCGTGTCGTCGTTTTGGGGGCTTTTAGAATGGTTTCAACCGGCAGGAGCATCAGTCCTTGACTTTTTCCCGGATGGCCTTCCAGACCTTCCGGATCGTGCACAACATGGCCCATCATTTGATATCCGCCGCAAATCCCTAATAGATGTCCGCCCTGATCGGCATAAACGTTAATTTTTTGAGACCATCCGGTGGTATGCAGCCAGTGCAGATCCGATCGGGTGTTTTTTGATCCGGGCAGAACAACGGCCCTGAATCCGGACAGGTCCTGGACTTTTTCAATAAAATAGACCTCCAGCCCCGGCAAACTCGAAAGGCTGTCAAAATCGGTAAAATTGGAAATATGGGGCAGGCGGATAACTGCGATTGCCGGAGCATCGATTTTTGCCGGCGATATCGCTTTGGGGTTTTCAATCACCACCGAATCTTCAGGCTCAATGTGGAAGTGGTCATACCATGGCAGTACGCCCAGCACCTTTTTCCCGGTCCGCTCCTGTATCCAACGGACTCCGTCGTCAAATAGACGCATGTCCCCTCGAAAGCGGTTGATGATAAATCCTGCGATCTGATCTCGCTGTTTTTGAGGCAGACATTCCAGGGTTCCGATGATCTGGGCAAAGACGCCGCCTCTGTGGATGTCGGCTACCACAATCACAAGGGCGCCGGCATATTCGGCCATGCGTAAATTTACCAAATCGTCCGGCATAAGATTGACTTCGGCGCAAGAACCGGCCCCTTCCATGATAATGATATCGTAAGTGTCGCGTAATCGATCTAATGCCGAACAGGCGATGGAGAACAGGCGGGTTTTATTTTTATAGTACTGGCGGGCCGTGAGATTCTCAACCGCTTCGCCCAGGATTACCACCTGCGAACCGGTATCACCGGTGGGCTTTAAAAGGATCGGGTTCATATCCACGTGCGGAGGTATTCCGGCGGCCTCGGCCTGCACGATCTGAGCACGTCCCATTTCCAGCCCTTCGGGCGTAACTCCTGAATTATTTGACATATTCTGGGCTTTGAACGGCGCAGTCCGTACGCCTTGGTCTGCAAAAATACGACAAAGGGCTGTAGTAACGATGCTTTTTCCAACCTCAGACGCTGTTCCCAAGACAGCCAGACACAACCCCTGCTGTTTTGTATTATTTATAATCAGGTTATGCATTCCAACAAAAAATCCCCGGACCGAAATCGAATCAACCCGGGGATGTCCCTTTTTTACCCTCAAGATCACATGGCTTTACCTCTGTCCTCGCAGGTTTCGCCTTTGAAACCTTTGCAAAATTACAAGGTCTCCCTTCCATTCAGGCAGGTCTTCTGACTTTCGGATCATCCTACTTGCCGCGCCTTCCCATTCAACTGAAGATGAGCAGTGGTTTATTGCGGCTTTGGTCCCCGATCACAGCGGCGGGCCCGTCCCCGAATCTCACGGGGTTCCCTATTAAGCTCTCAAGGAACACCTGAACAGACCCCAGTAAATAATTAAAAAACAGCAATAAAGTCAAGAAAATTATGGATTGGGATTTCAGCAGGCTTTGACAACCATAAGAAAGGTTGAGGCGGGGCCTTTTGAACTGTAGATTTGAAACCCAAATTAACACCATTAGTGAGATGGACTGGATGCATGAAGGCAGAGTACCAGGTATCAATCACCGAGCCTATGTAAGAGCTACCGCAAGATATGGTATTTTCTGACTTAAGTCTTCCAGAAAAATTATTAGCTATAGCGGGCTATTTTGCATATTCAGCGATATGTATATCAGCTCTAATCAGATCATTAACAACTTTCGAGAGATCTGAATTCTTTTTCTTCGCGATACTTTCTATAAAAGCGAAGTTCTCAGGGTCAAGATAAATGGGCAGATTCAGCTTAACATCTGGAATGTAAAACTTGCCCCTTTCGCCCTTAGAAAAATCATATTCGTCCTTCATTCCTTTACTCCCCATATTGTTGTTCTTCTTTCTTTATAGTTTTGCGGCTGGAAATTATGCGTATGGTTACGACTTCCTCGTCAATTTGCTCAAAAGTGTGATCACAATCAGCAAGATTCCCGTAAAAGACAGTCCCATAGTGATCCATCTCTCCTCATCACCGCTGTGGCTTTCATCATAAATAGATATAGCTCTCGGATCTTTAAACACCGTTGCGGCTTGCTCAAAGCTTACTTTGTGCTTTACCCTATTTGATTTCTCCTTCTGAGGATCCCATTCGAAATTATATTGCAACGCATCTCTCCGCAGCTGTTTTTTGCATTCTTATATAGCATTGCTAGTATGAGGAACTAATGAACTTACCGTCGTAGAGCTATGGCCAGCGTTAAGCGCTCGCCGATATTAAATAATACTCATACTTCAATCATTCGAAATTCCATTATAAATTTGGTATTTAAATACATTTTTATATGAAAAAATACCATATAACAAGTCAATTTTAGAGACAGATGCCTCAAGAGGAAATGTTGAAATGTTCCAGAGCAAATTTGAAAATTGAATTATGTGATAACTTGCCGTACTAATAGGTACAAAAGGGATCAGTATCATTGAAGATAATGTAAGGCAAACGCAAATATTTTGGGGTTCATTTTTTGGAAGGTGCCTGGCCTCAATCCTTGACCACGGTTTACAAAAAGACTATTGATGATTTGTTAACTTAATTCTATCATTATCAAGTATCATAGACAGGAGTATCTAATGAGTCTTCATCTAACGGCCCCGTCGTCCGAACGAACCGTTTGCCGCAGTCCCGCCACCGGAGAAGTTCTGGGACACTCGCCCCTGACACCTGTTGCTGAGCTCAAACAGATCATTGCCACCGCCCGCATTGCCCAAAAATCATGGGCTCGTCTGACGGTTAAACAGAGGGTGAAGCACATGTTGCGGGTGCGGGATTATATTAGTCAAAATTACGCGGAAATTGCGGATGTTATTGCCCAAGATAACGGCAAAACTCGTGTGGATGCGTTGTCCACGGAAGTCATGACGGCAGTAATGAGCGTTGATTATTATGCCAAGCGTGCTCAAAAATTCCTCAAAGATCGGCACCTTGGGCCGGGCAATATCATGTTAGCCAACAAGATATCCAAAATCGTCCGGGTGCCGTACGGCGTTATCGGCATTATTTCCCCCTGGAACTATCCTTTTGCCATTCCCTTTTCAGAAGTTGTGATGGGACTTCTGGCCGGCAATGCCGTTATCTTGAAAACTGCCACGCAGACGCAGATGGTGGGCCTCAAATTGGAAGAATGCTTTAAGGCGGCACAACTTCCGAAAGGAATCTTTACCCACGTCAATATTCCCGGTCGTCTGGCCGGAAGTGCATTTCTCAAAAACGGCATCGACAAACTCTTATTCACCGGCAGCGTAGCAGTCGGTAAACAGTTGATGAAAGAAGCTTCGGAAACATTGACTCCCCTGGTGCTCGAGTTAGGCGGTAACGATGCCATGCTGGTCTGTGAGGACGCCGACTTGTACCGGGCCGCCTCCGGCGCCGTCTGGGCCGGGCTGTCAAATTGCGGTCAATCCTGCGGGGGAGTTGAGCGTATCTATGTTCATGAAAAGGTTTATGAATCGTTCCTTAAATATTTGAAAACACAAGTAGAAGCTTTACGCGTTGGCATTGATCTGGATTTTAATGTAGACCTCGGAGTCATGACCACCGCGCGCCAAGTTCAGACAGTTAAACGTCACCTTGAAGAGGCTCTGTCAAAAGGGGCCGTAGTCTATGCCCGTTCCGCGCAGCCGCCCGGAGACGGGTCCGGTCATATCCTGCCGGCGTACGTATTGACTGATGTCCATCACGATATGCTGGTGATGCGTGCCGAGACCTTTGGCCCGCTCTTGGGAGTCATGAAGGTAAAGAATATGGACGAAGCCGTTGCTCTGGCCAACGATTCCGACCTGGGATTAAGCGGTTCGGTCTGGTCCAAAAACCGCCAGTACGCCGAAAAACTGGGCCGCCGAATCATGGCCGGCGTGATCACCATTAACGACCATCTTGTTAGTCACGGCCTGGCCGAAATCCCCTGGGGCGGCTTCAAGGCCTCCGGTATCGGCCGCACCCACGGTGCCATCGGATTTGATGAAATGACCCAGCCCCAGGTGATTGTTCATGATGTTCTGCCCTTTGCCAGGCAAAACATGTGGTGGCATCCGCACGGTAAAAACATATTTCAAGGGTTGTCCGGGGTTGTTAATTGTCTCTACGGAAGATCCGTTTCCGAACGCATAAAAGGTTTGTGGCATTTACTGAAGATTGTTCCACGCTATTTCACTACCCGTTAACGGGTTCAAGGGTTCAGAGGTTCAGGGTTCAGAGGTTCAAAGTTCGGGGCTAGTTAGTAAAGGTTAACAAAAAAAGCAACCCTGAACTTCTGAACTCTGAATCTGTGAACGCTTACGAAAGGTAACCCTGAACTTCTGAACCCTGAACCTGTGAACGCTTACAGTTTCTAATAAGGTGCATGGATGGCCGCTAACAAAACATACGATTTTATCATTATCGGCTCAGGCTTTGGTGGTAGTGTCAGTGCTTTACGTCTGGCAGAAAAGGGGTATGCAGTAGCAGTTCTGGAAGCCGGTAAGCGTTACCGTACCGAAGATTTTCCCAAAAGTAACTGGAATATTTTCAAATATTTGTGGCTGCCGTTTTTGCGTTGCTTCGGTATTTTGCGTATCAGTCTGCTTTCCGATATGTTGATTTTGAGCGGTGCCGGCGTAGGTGGCGGCAGCCTGGGTTATGCCAACACTCTTTTGGAACCGCCGGACGCATTTTTCAAAGATCCTCAGTGGGCGGAGATGGGTGACTGGAAATCAATCCTTAGCCCTTTTTACCAGACAGCCAAGCAGATGCTGGGGGTCACCCGCAGTAAAGAGATCTATCCGGCGGATGAGTTGCTGCGTGAATTGGCCGAGGAGATGGGCAGAGAACACACTTTTAAACTCCAGGAGGTGGGGGTCTTTTTTGGTGAGCCGGAAAAAACCGTGCCGGATCCTTATTTTGGAGGAGAAGGACCGCATCGGACCGGATGCTGTTTCTGCGGCGGATGCATGGTCGGATGCCGTTACAATGCTAAAAATACTCTTGACAAAAACTATCTATATTTGGCCGAGAAACTGGGTGTAGAAATCTTTCCCGAGACCAAAGCAACCCTGATTCGAGAGCGTCCCGGCGGCGGCTACCTGATAGATACCGTGCGCTCCACATCTTTTTTTTCCGGCGGGGGTCGGACTTTTGAGGCCGCCAAGCTGGTGCTGGCGGCGGGAGTTCTGGGCACGGTACCCCTGCTTCTAAAATGCCAAGATCAGGGGACTTTAAAACGGCTGTCACCGCAACTTGGTTCAAGAGTTCGCACCAACAGTGAAACACTTATGGGAGTCAGTGCCAAGAACGACGATGTGGATTACTCCAAAGGCATTGCGATTACCTCGAGTATCTATCCCGATGATGTGACCCATGTGGAACCTGTGCGTTATCCTGAGGGTTCTGATTTGATGAGTCTTTTGAGCACTATTTTCATCGAAGCCAGGAACCCTTTAATGCGCCAACTGAAATGGCTTGCAAAAATCATTTGCCACCCGATAAGCTTTTTGCAGCTACTTTGGCCCTTTGGGTGGGCACGGCGATCAATTATTCTGCTGGTGATGCAGACGTTGGACAACAGTGTTAGGATACGCTTTAAACGGCGCTGGTGGTGGCCATTTAGACGTTCTCTTGTTTCGAAGCCTGAATTTCAACGGGAAAAAGTACCGGTCTTTATTCCACAAGCTCAGGAGATAACTAAAGCTCTGGCCCGTAAGACCGGCGGCATTCCACAAAGCTCCATCAATGAGGTGTTATTAAATACCGGGATCACTGCCCACATTTTGGGTGGCTGTCCCATCGGCCCGAATGCGGAACAGGGTGTCATCGACGGTCAAAACCGTGTTTACGGTCACAAAGGTTTATATGTGATTGACGGATCCATGGTCCCGGCCAATTTGGGAGTTAATCCCGGCCTGACCATTACCGCCATGGCTGAACATGCCATCAGCCATATTCCACCGCAAGGTAAGCAGGACACGGACAATGAAACCTGATTTGAACATATATGCCGGCAACCGTCTGGAGATCCTGGCCAGGCAGCTGGCACGCCTTGTCAGGCAACCCCTGCCGTCTCCGCTTGCGCCGGAGATCATCGTTGTCCAGAGCAGGGGCATGCAGCGGTGGGTATCCATGGCGCTTGCCCGGCACAACGGGATCTGCGCCAATTGTGCTTTTCCGTTTCCCAATGCCTTTTTGCAGGAGCTGTTTAGAAAACTGATTCCGGATTTGCCGGATCAATCCTTGTTTGATCCGGCCGCCTTGACCTTCAGGATCATGAAGGTCCTGCCGGCCGGCATGCACTGGAAAGGCATGTCCGAGCCGCTGCCTTTTTTTCCGGAATCGTCCTTTGAATATGCTAAAAGGGTTCTGATTAAAAAACAGGTGCATGATGGCTATAACTGTGCTATTTAAATTTGAATTTCCCGTTGCGACTCGACTGTCTTCGACCCTGAGACTTCGGGGAGCTCGCCGAAGTCTTGCAGCGCGGGATGAATTCAAATGAAAGATAAAATCGTAACACGATTTTATTTATAGGTAAATACTATGGAGCTTACACCGTTAGATGCTATTTCTCCTGTTGACGGCCGTTATTGCAAAATAACGCAGACATTAAGCAAATATTTTTCGGAAGGGGCCTTGATCCGCTACCGCGTGCTGGTAGAGATCGAATACTTTATAGCATTGTGCAACCTGCCGCTGCCACAATTAAAAGATTTCGATAAAGGTTTGTTTGATTCTTTGCGAAGTATCTACAAAAATTTTCAGCCGGCGGATGCCCGCAGAGTGAAAGATATTGAGGCGATCACCAACCATGATGTCAAAGCAGTGGAATATTATCTGAAAGAAAAATTTGATGCATTAAATCTGAAAAAATTCAATGAGTTTATTCATTTTGGATTAACATCCCAGGATATCAACAATACCGCTGTCCCCCGTTCTTTAAAGGACGCCTGGCTTGAAGTTTTAGAGCCTGTTCTGGATGAGGTCGTTGCAGCGCTCAAAGCAAAGTCTCAGCAGTGGAGAGAAGTCTCCATGCTGGCCCGTACCCATGGCCAGCCGGCATCGCCGACCAGCTTGGGTAAAGAAATTTATGTGTTTGTCGACCGGCTGACAAAACAGGCAGAACTTTTGAAAACAATACCTTTTTCCGCCAAATTCGGCGGTGCTATCGGCAACTTTAACGCCCACCACGCCGCTTATCCCGAAATCGACTGGATCGTTTTCGGCGATCATCTGGTTAATGAAGTATTGGGACTGAAACGCTCCAGTGTTACCACCCAGATTGAACATTACGATAATCTGGCTGCCTTTTGCGATAACCTGAAAAGGATCAATACGATTTTAATCGATCTGAACCGCGATATCTGGTCGTACATTTCCATGGATTATTTCAAACAAAAGATCAAAGCCGGAGAAGTCGGGTCTTCAGTCATGCCACACAAGGTCAATCCCATCGATTTTGAAAATTCAGAAGGAAATCTTGGCTTTGCCATTGCAATTTTTGAGCATCTGGCTGCCAAACTTCCGGTTTCAAGACTGCAAAGAGATCTGACTGATTCAACGGTTACCAGAAATATCGGGGTACCCATGGCACATACCCTGATTGCCTGGCAATCATTGTTAAAAGGATTGGAAAAACTAATACTGAACCAAGAAGCGATCCGTGCCGATCTGCAGGAAAACTGGGCGGTAGTTAGCGAAGCGATTCAAACCATCTTGCGTCGCGAGGGATATCCAAAGCCATATGAAGCCCTTAAAGAGCTAACCCGCAAGCATGCACACATTGACCGTGAAACAATTACCGATTTTATTGAGAACCTTAAGGTTTCACAGAGCGTCAAATCTGAATTATTGAAAATCACGCCCGAAAATTATACCGGCATCTACAACTTTTAAATTTTAATTCCCCGCTGCTTTGCAGCGGGGAATTAAAATTTAAAAGAAAGGATAGTAACCTCTTTGCGGCGTAGCCGCGTTTCATAAAATCGTAACACGATTTTATTTAGGGAGTGATTAGCCCCTTTTCGATGGCGAAAGCGGTCAGTGCCGCCGCATTGTGAAGACCCAGCTTTTTCATTAAGTTGGAACGGTGTTTTTCCACCGTTTTTATACTGATAAAGAGAATATCGGCAATCTCTTTGTTCTTGTAACCTTCGGCAATCAGCTTGAGAACCTCCCGCTCGCGCTGTGAAAGGGTATCCCATGTTGAACCGGCCTTTAAGGTTCGTCTTCCTTCCAGATACCCTTCAATTACCTTTTCAGAAACACCCGGGCTCAAATACGGTTTGCCGGATAAAACACTACTTATGGCCATCATAAGTTCATTATGAGTGGCATCCTTCAAAACATACCCGTCGGCACCGGCGTCAAGGGCTGCCAGAATGTATTCCTCTGTTTTGTGCACCGTTAGTGCAATAATCTTTATCTCCGGGTGTCGTTTTTTTATGTCTCTAATGGCTTCGATACCGTTCATTCTCGGCATGGAAAGATCTATAAGCAAAAGATCCGGAATCAGTTTTTCAACACAGCGGATGGCGTCACGGCCATCTTCAGCTTCACCTACGATTTCGTATTTTTCATCAGAAGATAACAGCGATCGCAACCCTTCTCTAAGGATAGTATGATCTTCGGCTATGACGATTTTTTGTTTTCTTATCATATTACAATTCCGTGAACTGCCACTTGGTAGTATTTTTGCGGATAATAAATACAGCTTATTTGAGCGTAATATACAGTGTTCGCTCCATTTATCATGCCAAACTTGTTTAGTAAAGGGGATTTAGCCTAATGATACCCTTTTTTATGAGCGACGGCAAAAAGGCAATTAAGCTTAAAGGTCTCACAGCCGGAAGACGCGGGTACATCCATTGTTCACGATACTGATCATTGACGATAACAGTCCTTTTCGATATTCATTGCGAAAGGCCTTGGAAGGCAGATTCCCGTTTATTGCTGTTGAAGAGGCCTCCCAAGGAGAGGAAGGTTTCAAAAAGGTCGATAAGTGCCGGCCGCATCTGATATTCATGGATATGCATCTGCCTGACATCAACGGTATTAACCTGACTCGCAAAATCAAAACCGATTATTCCGATACCCGTATCATGGTTTTTACAGCATATGATCTGCCTGAATATCGGCAAGCCGCTCTCGAATCCGGGGCGGACCATTTTGCCGACAAGGACTCATGGACCGGCGATAAGACTTTCGAATTGGTCGAATCCGTTCTGTCAGACCTCGGTTTTGACTGGCAAGGCATAACCAGAGACTCGTGAAATTCCTAAGCGCTTATTGGAAAAAAGTCAATCAAGGAGATGGACTATGAATAAAAATCCCAACCCCATTCGAGAAAATGGAGACAGAAACATCTTTTGTCCCCATTATGGTGATTGTCTGGATCATGCTGCCAAACTTCACTGGGAATCTTGGGCTTGTTTTGACTGCTATCACAAGCTGATGAAAGCAGCTGGAGTAGAAGGGCCGGTTTTATCCGGAGATACGACGCCATTTTATACTGTTTCTTCAGAGATTTATCGGCAAGTAGGATAGAATGGCAGGTCTTTGTTAAGGCCGGGTGCTACTGTACTCCTCTGCTGATTTTTTTGACATCCGTTCTAAATTCGACAATTTCGCCGGAAGGGCCTGTTTCAAGAACAATTTTTCGGGTCACAAATGACATAATCTCAACGTTAAACCGATATTGTCTGCCGCCGCCAGGCATCTTGATGATTTGGTCCGGATAGCCCCATTGATCGATAAAATCATCAACGGGACCGTTCAGCCATCTTTTGAGTATCATTGAAAATTTTTTGTCGTCGAACACCTGGTTGTAGCTCTCTTTTTCAACCTGCGCTTTATAGGCTTCGACTTCATGGTTGAAGGCCTTGCGTTTGCGTTCATAATCTTTTAAATTTTGATAGTATCTTAATACTCTTTCACTATATTTTATAGGCGTGGTTCCGGGCCTGAGGCGTTTTTTTTCCGTTTCAAGCTGCTCAAATTCTTTCAGCAAGGTCTGGTATGCCAGGTCCAATTCTTTTTGAATACGTTCAAATCGTTCTTTAATTGCATTAAAATTAAATTCCGGGCTTTTTGCGACAATTGCCGGCGCAGTTTCAACTGTTTCTTTTTGTTCGTTATTTCTCTTATTTTTATCTGCATCATAATCTTTGATTTGTTTAGCTGCCGGTACTGCAATATCAGCCGCTGCGGGGGTTGTTTTGACAATTCGCTCAACGTCGTCTTTCGAAAAACCGATGACTATACCATTTCTGTAGCACTTAATTTCATTGCCTTCCTGCCAGATCTTATCTGACTCAAAGCGCATACCGTTTTTTAAAATAACGGTGTCTGCGTCCGACAATAATGGAGCCAGAACAAGTATGAGAAAAATTAAAAGAAATTTCTTCATTTTCGAAAAACCAATTGTGAGCAAAGTGAACCAAGTTGTACCTTGAAATTATAACATGATTAACCATCAATGAAAAGTGATTCGCTTGCATCGATTTAGCACTTGAAAGCACATTAACTTTAACTTATACTTTCTATACGTTCGCCGAAAGCAGACTATGTATAAAATCTCGAAGCTATTTTATAACTTCAGACCTCGTCATTCACCAGATAAAAATGAATGTAGACCGTTATATACTGCGGGATTTCACAAAAATTGGACATCCGGTCGGTCTGGGTTAGGAGGTTCAGCGTTCAGCGTTCAGCGTTCAGGCCTCCGGCTCGTAGAGGCACGATCCTACGCCTCGGAGAGGTTAATCGCTTCGCGCTTTTTTCCTATACCATTGATTCCATAGGGGTAATTAAATGAGGGATCAACCTCTGAACCTTTGAACGTTGAACCTTTGAACCCAACTCTTTGATTAGAGATGGCGCGTTTTGTCCAAAATTTTCTCCGTAATCTGTCATTATTTACGAGGTCTGGAGTTACATCTCATTTAAAGTTTTCCATATCGTTTACCGATATTAATATGGATGTCGTGCAAATTCTCATTCATCATGATCTAAATGCAAAAACTCTTGAAAATAATCATATTTCTTGCAGGTTGCAGCCTGCTGGCCCTGTTGCCGTGCAACCCGGTCCTGGCCGAGCCGGTAGAGGATCTCCTCCGG
>NZ_JAZFTO010000252.1:0-4192 GCF_036446775.1 Candidatus Desulfatibia sp. | reverse complement strand
GTCTTTCAAATTATTTGCATAGCCCAATATAGTCGTAAGCGGATTGTTTATTTCATGGCTAAGAGTCGTTGCCATTGCCAAGAGAGTTTCAAGTTTTTCTTTTTCTTTTAATTTTTCTTCCGTCTTTTTGCGTTCGGTGATGTCCCGTGCAATACCTAGAACCGTTTCAACCTTTCCGGTTTCATCAAATATCGGTTCCAATCGCCAATCGAGGGAAACCTTCCCCTCAACACTTTCCCATCCAAACTCCTCCGAGATGCTTTCCCCTGAAGCAAATACATACTTTATTTTTTCCTCCCAAAGGTCACACAATGCCGGGTCAAATCCCGCCTCACGGTGATTTTTACCTATAATTTCCTTCTCGGTATTTCCCCCGGCTGCCAGCCCCGCCGGATTTATGTATATGTGCCTACATTGCTTGTCGAAGAGCATTATGTAATCCCGACTGTTTTCAGTTAGGGATCGGAATTTACCTTCACTTTCCTGCAGTTTTTTTGTCCGGGCATTTACTTGAATCCGCAACAATATACTCATTAATACAGCAAAGAAAAAACCCACTACTAAAACTAAAGCAGTCCATTTCAACCAAGTTGGAATCTTGAAATGGCGATCGCTCTTGGTGAGCCATCTGTCTAAATACAAATGGTATTTAGACTGTTGATCTTTTTTCATTGAATTGAGGTATCCATCAATTGTCTCGACAAGGTCCTTATTCCTTGCCTTAGGCGATGCATAACGAACTTCAACCGGATTGAATATTATTGACGTTGCCATTGCATCATGACTTGAGGCGTGCATAATGCTGAAGACACGATTTACTGCCCCTGCTTCAGCCTTACCTTGCTCAATCAGGCGCAATACATCATGGTTGTTTTTGGCATCCACTGGAATAAATTCGATATCAAGCTTTTTCAGCAATTCTGACAGTCTTTTAGCATGAATACCCTTCGGATTTAGAGCAATCCGTTTTCCTTGCAGATCCAGCAATGAAGTAATTGCAACATCTCTATTTCTGAACACAATTCCATAATTGCTGAGAAGGGTTTCTTGTGTAAATGTGAAAAGTTTGCTGCGCTGTTCCGTATACGCAATGCCTACAATTAAATCAATTTCACCGGTTTTGAGCTTTTTCAGTACATCCTTCCATACGCCATGTACGTACTCGAGTTTCCAGCCTTCTTTTGTTGCGATGTTTTCAAGAACGTCTATAGCTAAGCCGGTGTGACTACCATCTTCCTTCTGAAAAACGATGGGATTATTGTTGAATACTCCTACTTTTACCGTATTGATTGGATTTGCGAGCGCAATGTTGGAGGCAAAAAGGACAATCGACAGTAGAAACAGGCGAATGTTAATCAAAATTTCCCATAGCTGTTACCTTTCTTAAATTATCTACCGAATAACCATTGGTGCATAATTAATGCCAAGAAAGCGATTTATATAGCGTTGTATTTTCAGTGCTTAGGGTTATGGAGAGACGTATAAGGGGAGGGAGCATTAAGAATTTAAATAATAATTCACAAATTCAATAAAAATTGTGCATTATCACTATCAACAGTCCTCGGAGCTTTAGGCTGGTGCATACGAAACTAATAGAGTATTACCTGACTAAATGGCAGCGCGCCTCCGAGTAAGGGATAATATCCAATACGTTAATTTATAGGAAGTACGCTGTTATGGAATGACTGGCTCAAAAGTTTTCCTTTTCTTTCTCTTGTAGAAAATCATAAACCATGGGACTTTGCCCGCCGAAAAATCCGTATATTAAAAAGTGGATTCATATACTTTCAGGGAGCGGTCCACAGGGTCGCCTTTTCTTGCCAGAAAAAGCGCGACCGGCTTTCCGGCGGGAATAAAGCCGGGAATGTCGTCGCATATGAAACTCGCGTCAGGTTCCGGCCATGTCGATTTAACCGCCAGCTCAAGGTTAGTTGTACCTGTTACATTTACAAACCTAGCTTTGGCGGGATGAAGGTCGAAAAAACGCTCTGACTCCCCGCAAAAAAACAGGGTGTACGAATTCGATGTGGAATCCACCCATCTTTTTAAGCGTACGGTGGGCGGGGTGTCAGATTCGCGCAGGGAGTAGTCGATTGGAAGGGTGAGCGCGTATATCAACAAGATCACCGTAGCGCCCTTTGGATATTTTCTTATGGCGTATCCAACGATTAACAGTGAAAGCGGAACGAATGGAATAAAATGGCGCACTTTTTCCGGGTTTTGCCCAAAGATGACCCATACGAAATACAGGGCCGCCGCCGCGCCAAAAAATTTTATCCGCCCGCTTTTTTCATGTCCGGAATAAAAAAAAGTGAAAAATCCGAAAACCATAAAAAGCGCCCATGGAATCCGTGTCCACATCGTTCCGGTTCCGGCCCAGCCAAAGACTTCGGCTATGCGCATTGCTATTAAAGCAGGCCTGTTTCCATTGGCAAACGTTGTTCCAACCGCGCCGCCCCACTCGTTAAAATGCCCCGATGTGAACGATTTCCCGATACTGAGAAGTTGTTCCGGGCCGACAAACGCCGCCTGCGGAAGGAGCCAGAGCAATACCCCAAACAAAAATCCTGTAACTGCAAAGGCCCTTTTAGCTGTGAACAGGGCGATTGCAACGTAGAAAAGAGCAAATGGCCACCACGAAAGACGTACGCCAAGCATAAGGCCGACGGAAATTCCGGCAAGAAACCATCTGCCGGTTGAAATTTTTCCGCTCCCTCCCAAAGCAAGTATCGCAAGTAGCCCTAAGAGCAATGCGGGAATTTCACTGAATATCTTGTGTGAAAACTCGAAAAAGACCGGGTTGACGGCCAGCGCCGCCGCGATAATATACGCCGTTCGCCTATCGAATTCCTCTTCGGCCACCAAAAACGTGATGAAAAGGCAAACTACCCCGGAAAATACCGATAGTAATATCAGGCCCCATTCCGCCGAGCCGGTGAAAAGCGCCATTGCCTTGCCAGCGGCGATGTACGCCGGATAACCGGGAAAGTGCGGCTGGTGGAATTCGATGTCGTAACTTTTGACACCGAGGAGGAAATTTACTCCGTCCCGGTCGTCCGGCCATGGCGAGGCCGTGAGAATTTCGAATGCGATAAAAAGAAAAGCTGCCAGGAATAAGGGCGAGAATTTCGCTATTGTCGAACGGCTAGGCAACGACGGACTGCGTTTCAATGAGTTCTTTACTATTGCAGATTTCGTCAATCCTTTCCGTTCCCCTTTTGCCTAAAATATTCGTTGCCCATTCGCGCCCCATTATCATTGCCGTATCCATGAATATATAACGGAAGAGCCCCTGTCGTCCAAGAGTGGACAGGTTAATAAACCTCTCCACTGTTTTCCGAAGCCGTTTAACCTTTTCAAGATAGCCCATTTCATATCGGGGATACGCATGACGGGCGCGGGTGGAAAAGCAGCCTTTTACCTCCCGTTCGATATCGAACCCGAGCGCTTTGAGGTTGGCTAAAACGGTTTCAAGCAGGCCGTCGTCGCTCATGCTCCAAACGTCGTCCCCGTATTCGCAGGGGATTTCCAGCATCACGGATGTTTTTCCTTCAGGCGCGCTGAACGGGCTACGCCTTTTCGGCTCCTGAATTCGCGACATGATGAATTCCGGTTCCGGCACATACATCCATGTGTTTTCCGAAAACTCCTTACTGTCGAGCATGATGTTCAGGAAACGCAGACTCCTGAACGAAATCTGAGCCGAAATTCCCGGTTCGACAAGATTTGCGACCGAATCGAGAGGAATGGTCGAAAGTAACTTATCCGACGCAATCGACGAATGGCCTTTTCCATTTTTCCCTATGATAATTCTGGAAACGCGGTTCCCTTCGGTTTCCAGCCCAACCGGTTCCATACCGGTAAGAATAGTCCCTCCGAGGCGTTTTATATCCGAGGCCATCGTTTCGAAAATAGCGCCAATTCCACCTTTCGGGTAGTAGTACGTCTTGGCGTAAGTCCTTGGGGTTTTACCGGCAAAGGGGAGGGATTTCAAAAGTGCGTCTTTTACATTTAAAAGCGAGATTCTCTGCGCGGCCCAATCGTCCGAAAGCCTGGATGCGGGAATGCCCCACAGCTTTTCGGTGTACGGCTTGAAGAAGTAGTCGTTAAGCGGCCTTCCGAACTTGTCGTCCACCCACCGCTCGAACGACCCTTCGGGAGCGCGTCCGGACATACGGGAGCCGCCCAAATA
>NZ_JAZFTO010000251.1:0-5299 GCF_036446775.1 Candidatus Desulfatibia sp. | reverse complement strand
CATCTATCCGGCTGAGCGCATAACCGATATTCTTTCGCAAATGCGCAGCGCGGATATTGAGCCCAAATTTATGCGCATGATCCATTCCGGCACAAATACCGCAGCGAAGTTGATTTTAGTGGCAGGGAGCAAAGGAGGGCGTCCGGGGGTAAAAATCGGTCCTCCTTTAATCATTTATAAAGAAGACGGGTCATATACCGAAGAGGTCCAGCAGATGTTTCAACCCTAATTGCCGAGTGAGCGGGGCCACGTCATTTAAACAGGTAATTGCTTGCAATAAATTAAATTCCAAATAACAAATCACAAATATCAAACAAATTTGAGATTTCCCTGGCTGAGTGGGTTCAGGACCTGACCGGTGATTACTTTTGGGTAAAAATAGGTGGCTTTGCGCGGCATAATCAGGCCTTGGGCGGCAATATTCCGAACTTGCTCAATTTTTGTAGGGTTCAGAATAAAGGTTATATCGTGTTTGCCGTCCTTGACCAAATCAATGGCTTCTTCTGCCATCCTGGTGTAGGCAATCAGATTTTCATTATCGAGTCTGGCCTGATCAAAACCTAAGATCTCCATAAAAAGAAGGCGCGTTAACACCGTCACATCAATATTTCTGAGTGAATCTGCAAGCTCATCGCCGAACATCCGTTCCATAACGTCTGGTTTTAGTGTCAAGAGATAAAGCTCCGGGCAGTCTTTCATAAAAACCCCCAGGCAGTTTTTCGAGGTATTTGATTTAAGTAACGCTAAAAATTCAGTCCGGTTTTTTTTGCGCTGCTCCCCTTTATAGGATATTGTGGTGATATCAAAAAAATCAGAGGCTTTTGAAATCAGAGACGCTCTTGTCGAAGCCGGAACCTCATTCAGCATACGGTGGGCCGGCAGGATGACGACTCCGGGGTCTTCCATGCCGCCTAGATACATCATGACGTAGTTGGCCGGATGAGTACCGTTGAAATCGGGAGTGTTATCCGCCAGCCATTGCCTGTATCGCAGGGCTGTTTCATAGCGATGGTGCCCGTCAGCGATAAAAAGGCGTTTATTCTCCATGGTCTCGGAAACATGGCGGTGTATTGTCTGATCGGTAATGCGCCAGAGGCGGTGCTGCTGACCATTGTGGTCAATAAAATCTACATCCGGCAGTTTGTTGGAAACAGAGGTCAGCAATGCCTTCATGATTTGGTTTTCTTTGTCGGAATACATAGAAAATATGGGGCTGAGATTGGCCTGGCATGCTTTTATGAGTTCCAGTCTTTCCGCTTTAACCTTGGAGAATGTTTTTTCATGGGGCAGGACAACACCTTCTTCGAAAGGTACCAGGCCTACCAGTACGATCAGGCCGTAGCGGGTGACGGTTTTGTTTCCATGAGGGAATTGATGCGACGTTAAATAAAATGCCGGTGTTTTGTCCTGTAAAAGGATGTTTTCTGAAAGCCACGTTTTAAGGTAGGCAGCAGCCCTTGTATAACGATTGTTGCTGCTTGTGTCGTTCTCGGTTGTGCGGCCAAGCGTCAGCCAGATCATATTTTGCCGATGAATTCTATGGTAATTTTCTTGCTCTTCTTCTGAGATTACATCAAAGGGAGGGGCTATAATATCGGCAAGATTTTGGATTTTATCCGGATTATAGAGAATTCCTCTGAAAGGGATAATTTCTGCCATGGTTAATTCCTTCTACGTCTTAGAAATGTAGTATTTCAATATAAAATCGCGCAGCGATTTTATTACTATAAAGCATGATGTTGTTCAAGCGAAATCCTGAAATCTGTTAAAAAGTTTGTCGACAAGATCGTTGACAGGAAATATTAAAACGGTATATTGAATTTAACACTATTGGGAACTTACACGGCCCTAGGAGAGGTGGCCGAGTGGTCGAAGGCGGCAGTCTCGAAAACTGTTGAGGTTAATTGCCTCCGCGAGTTCGAATCTCGCCCTCTCCGCCAATAAAATCGGTAATAGTTCACCGCAGAGTCGCAGAGGACGCAAAGACAATGAATATTTTTCTTTCTGCTGACCCCGGAGGAATAGGCTCCGCATTCCACAGGGCAGGGAGGGCGAAAAAAACTATTGTTTAAAGCTCATAGAATACTAATCGGCATGGGATGTATCTTTTTGCTTTCCGGCGTCTCTGTCCCGCTGTAGTTTGCGGGGTCAGCGGAAAGCAAAAAAAAGATAACCCTTTGCGCTCTCTGCGACTCTGCGGTGAACTATCACTAAAATCGCTGTGCGATTTTATCAGCGGAGAGATGTCCGAGCTGGCCGAAGGAGCACGACTGGAAATCGTGTGTGCTGTTAAAAGCGGCACCGAGGGTTCGAATCCCTCTCTCTCCGCCATAAAATCGCTAAGCGATTTTATATAACGCGGCTGCGCCGCTCTTAAAACGTAATTAATTGAGCATTCGAGGAGTTTTTTTTTATCAAACCTGATCTATTAAGCGAGACGTATCTATATGTCCTATCTTGTCCTGGCACGCAAATACCGTCCCCAGACTTTTGATCAAGTTGTTAAACAAGACCATGTTGCCCGAACGTTGACCAATGCCATATCAACAAATCGAGTTGCGCATGCCATCCTGTTTTCAGGGCCCAGAGGTACCGGCAAGACAACGGTTGCCCGTATAATGGCAAAGGCCATGAATTGTGAAGCCGGCCCTGCTTCAGAGCCGTGCAATGACTGTAGATCCTGCCGGGAGATAACCGCAGGACGCAGTGTGGATGTATTTGAAATTGACGGCGCCTCAAACAACAGTGTAGATCAGATCCGGGAACTGCGTGAAAATGTAAAATATTCCCCGGCCTACAGCCTTTACAAGATATATATCATTGATGAAGTCCACATGCTCAGCATGGCCGCATTTAACGCGCTGCTAAAAACTCTTGAAGAGCCTCCGTCACATGTTATGTTTATTTTTGCTACTACCGAACCTCACAAAATTCCGATAACAATTCTTTCCCGTTGCCAGCGGCACGATTTCAGGCTTATCGACGTTGAATCTATTATCAGGCACCTGGAGGTGATCTGCAGAAAAGAAGGTATTGATATCGCCGAGGAGAGCTTGGGATTATTGGCACGCCAAGGCGCCGGGAGCATGCGAGATGCCTTGAGCCTCCTTGACCTGGTGATGTCCACTACGGCAGGGACAATAACTAATCAGCAGATACTGGATATACTGGGTGTTGTAGACCGGAAGATTATATTTGATCTCGCGGGGGGCCTATTAGGCGGGGATATCGCTCAGGTTCTTGAGATAGTGGATCAGCTATACAACAGTGGCTATGACATGAAAAAGTTGTATGCCGATCTGGTTGAGCATTTCAGAAACATGGTGGTCGCTAAAATGGGGGGCAAGACCAGTAAACTTATGGATATCCCTGCTCACGAGATTAACCTGATGATTGAACAGGTCCAAGATATTCCCGGGGCATTTTTGAACCAGGTTTTTGACCTGCTCTTTACGGAAGAGACGACTATGGGACAATCATCTCAGCCGAAACTGGCGATGGAGATGATATTTATGAGACTGCATCAAATCAAACCGGCCCTGCCGATCGATGAACTCATAGAAAAGCTTGATAAATTGCGGGAAAATATTTTTGAAAGACGGACAGTGGATGGTAATATCGAAACCGAACCCACAAGTCGTGATGCCGCAGCGTGTTCGCAAGGAACGTTGAGTGAAGCGGTGGCTACAGCCGAATCCACAGCGCCTTATGAGCCGGTCTCTTTTGATGTTCATGAGGACATTGACAAAACCTGGCAGAAAATTTATTTAATTTTTTCAGAAAAACATCCTTCCCTGGCAGCAAATCTGAAAAATGCTACTTTAAAAAATCTCACGGACCGCAGCCTGGAAATCGAAGTCAGCGGCAATGGTTTTAACATCAGTATGATCCAGCGCCAAAAAAATGTGGCCATAATAAAAAAAGTATGCAACGACTTTTTCGGAAAAGAGATGGATACGCGGATAACAGCCAAACAAAACTCGAGCGCTGAAAACCAGCGGGAAAAAAGTCTGGCGGACAGTATGAAAAAAGAGGCTTTGGAACACCATCTGGTTGCTGATGTAGTCGAGATTTTCAACGGCAAGGTCGTAGACGTAAAAATTTTATAGGGGGGCTTTAAATGCAAGGTATGGGAAATGTAATGAAACAGGCCCAGAAGCTGCAAGCCAAGATGCAGCGACTGCAGGAAGAAATGGCTGAAAAGACGGTTGAAACAACTTCCGGCGGCGGTATGGTTAAAGTCGTGGCCAGCGGAAAGCAACAAGTATTATCCATTCAGATTGAAAAGGAAGTTGTTGATCCGGATGATGTGGAGATGCTTCAGGACCTTATTCTTGCGGCCGTAAATGACGCCTTGCTGAAATCTCAGGAAATGGTCACTCGAGAGATGAGCAAACTGACCGGCGGCTTGAATATTCCGGGACTGATGTAAAGATATGAGCCACTATCCTTTACCGGTTTTGAAATTAATACAAAATTTTTCAAAGCTTCCGGGAGTCGGACAAAAGACGGCCGAGCGTCTTGCAATGCATGTAATGCGTGCACCGCAAAAAGAAGCCGAACAATTTGCACGCAGCATTTTAGAGGTAAAAGATAAAGTCAGAGTATGCTTAAAGTGTTTTGCACTGAGTGCAGCCGATGTCTGCGTTATTTGCAGTGACCCGACCAGAACTTCAAGTGTTTTATGTGTTGTGGAACAGATTGCCGATATGGTGGCAGTTGAAAAAGCAGGTTCTTTCAAAGGACTGTATCATGTCCTTCAGGGCGTACTTTCTCCAATGAACGGTGTCGGACCGGAGGACATCAGAATAAAAGAGCTTATATCAAGAATAGAGCATGGTAAGGTTCAAGAGGTTATACTTGCCACCAGTACAAATGTTGAAGGGGAGGCGACGGCATCTTATCTTGCCGAACGTCTTGAAAGTTGCAACGTCAAAGTGACACGCATAGCATCAGGCGTACCCATGGGGGGCGACCTGAAATATGTGGATGCGGTCACTTTGAAAAGAGCTTTGGAGACCAGACACACAATTTAATCCGGGTTGCCCCGAATTGTACCGAATATTTTATTTAGTCCTGAAAAACCTGCTCCTTTGGGCCTCCGGCTCGTAGAGCCTACGCCTCGGAGTCGGAGAGCCAGGTCAGAGATATTTGGCACTGCCTTGGAGTTTTGTGTCTAAAATCACAAATTCCAAGCACCAAACATTAAATAAATAACAAATCACAAGCACCAAATTTCAAATAAATCACAAATTCCAAGTCTCAAATTCCAAACAAGGGCTAAAACTATTTTTTTTAT
>NZ_JAZFTO010000250.1:0-10012 GCF_036446775.1 Candidatus Desulfatibia sp. | reverse complement strand
ATTCTTGACGGCCAGGTTTTTTAACTGAAACAAAAGATCCGTGACCTCAACATTCTGAGGACAATGTTCCTGACATTGATAACAGGTCACGCAATCCCAGAGCATTTTTGGACCGGATGCCATTTCAACCAGGCCCAGACCAAGACAGTTCATGATTTGATGCGGCAACAGACCCAGGGTTTCCTGGGGGTTTTCGTAGCTGACGACCACGGGGCATACGGTGCTACAGTTTTGACAACCAAAACAGTAAGAGAAGGTCTCGGCGCCTGGCAGCCGGTTCAATGCAACGCTTTCTCTGTCGCTAAAAAAAATCGGCGTGCTTTTATCCATCACCTGCTCAAAATTGCCGGCAACAGCCTGGTTAGCACCTTTAAGCGGCTTGCCATAGTCCTCGGTGGAGATGTTCTCTTGCTGCAAACCGCGGTAAAAGGAAAACGGTGAAAGGACTAGTGGTTCCGGATATCCTCTTTGAACCAGATCCTCCCTTACATTGAACCACAATTCCTTTAGATTGATCCCGGCCGGGCAGACCACCGTGCATCGATCACAATTTGTGCACAGGTAAACACCTTCCTGTATCGCCTCTATGGCCTTTTGGCCGAGATCTTTGCCGGCCGCCAGCTTTTTGAGAAAGGTCATCTTTTCTGCCGGCAGAATATATTCATTACCCCTGGCATCAAATGCCGCCGCCGCCGAGCAACGCAGACTGCAGGTCCCGCAGCGCATGCAAGCATCCAGTTCCATGGCTTGACGCGTTACGATGTTGGCAGGATCTGATGTTGCCTTATCCATAACCGCATTGGCAAGCAGGCTTGCAGGGGTGGAAAAGATGTGAAACATTTTGCTGAAAGGTAGATAGCCCAGGCCAATAAAACAGGCCAGCCAGTGGATATACAACAGAAACGTGACGGCTCCGGCCTGATCCAGCGCAAAAGCCATTGGTTTAATAATTTTGGCGACCGCATATCCGCTAAAAGCCCACCCGGATCGCGAATGGCAGTCCAGGCAGCTCTCCTCGTTGATCTCCTGGCCCTGAATCAATACCTCCTCATCAAAGGGGGCCTTTAAATTCGGGGAAACCACGCCGTAATACTGCACCCAGTAGCTTTCAAGCGCTTCGAATTCTTCATCTTCCTCCATTTCGGCATAATCTTCCACATGGTTCTGATAGGCAGTCATGGAGGTGATTTTTACTCCTTCCAAAAGGACCCCCGAGATCAAAATAACGGCCAGTATAATGATGGCGTAATGATCCACCCCTTTGGTCCGTAGACGGGGCACTTTGCTAATGAACCGCCTGTAAATGGCAATCCCCACCCCCATAAAGACCATGATGCCGAAAAGGCTTCTTAAGAAAAAAAACGGGTTGAGCGTAGCATAGTAATTGCTGAAGATGACTTCCGATACAAGCCTTTGAAGGGCATGCATGAAAAGCAGGAGCATAAAACCGCCAAAGATGAGCATGTGCATCAACCAGCGGGTAAAATCCTCTTTTAGAATCCTGGTCTGCAGAAGCACATCAAGGCAGAAAACCTTGATAAGCGTCAGGATTTTTTCACTGAAAATGACGCCCACAAGCCCTTTGACAGCCGCAGAGACTCTCTCTGAGGTTGTGAAACCTTTAGCTCCAATGCCTATTTTGCGGGAAAACCAGGTCGAAACTTTGTAAATCAGACCGAGGACGAAGACAGCCAGCGAGATATAAAAAAGTGTAAGAAAAACCATTCACCAAGTCTCTTTCAGTTCGCAAAAAAAAACGAAAAGCTGTTTAGCAAAACGCCGGATAGTAACGAGAATTGCTTGATTATTCTGCATCCACTTTAGGCTTGCATGCCGTGAATTGAAACGGTCGAGTAAGTAACACAATGTAATTGGATTTTCAACACAAATTTTTCTACGGATTGTGTACTATGCGGGTTAGGCGTTTCTGCCCAAAGAAAACAACGGGATAAGTTTTTCTTGTCTGAAGTGCACCACTAAAATACCCGCCACAATCAGCAGCAAGGCGCTCAGAATTTTGATCGTGATCGGCTCTCCCAGAACCAGCCCGCCCAGCATAACTCCTGCAATCGGCATAATAAAAATGAATGAATGCAGCGCTACGGCGCCGTATTTCTGGAGCAGTGTGATCCAGGCCAAAAAACCGAAGGAGGCTGTTACAAGGCTCTGGTACAAAAGCGCTGCTACAATTTCGGCGTCCACATGGCTGATCATGGCGCCATCCCACAGAAACCCTTCCAAGAAAAAGACCGGGACTGATAAAACCATGGGGTACAGTACGAGATGAAACGGTAAAAAAGTGTGGATAATCCTTTTGGTATAAACGGCATTGCAGGACCAGAGAAACGAGCCCGTCAGAATCATCATATCCCCGATTTGGAAATCAGTGGAGATGCCTTTCTTTTCCAAAAACACAAACGCAACCCCGCTAAAACCCATGAGGATACCCAGGGTTTTTCTGATGGTAATGCGGTCTCCGGGAATAAAAAAATGTGCCAGAAACAGAACAAAAAAAGGCTGAATATTGAGCACAAGGGTTCCCCGGGAAGCATTCGATTTGCTGAGACCCAGATAAAACAGCGACAGTTGCACTACAAATGATAGGGAAATAAGCAGCAACTGAGGTATCTGCTGTTTTTTGATATAAAAAGAACGGCCGGTAATACGGGCCCATAAAAAAACCGCCGCCGAGGCGATTGTAAAGCGCAGACCGGCGGTGGTGAACACCCCCAGACCTGTGAGGCTGATTTTAATGGCAACCGCATTGGCGCCGAAAAGGGCGCAAATGCATGCTGTAAAAACAGCCGCTGAAAAAGAAAGATCCTGGTTTGACAGTGAGGGTTCCGTCATTGCTTCACGAATAAAATCGTGTTACGATTTTATGAATCTCCCGCAACAAAGACTGCGGGATCAGTTTGGCGAAAGGTTAAAAAAGGTTCCTATCTTTCATTTGAATTCATCCCGCGCTGCCCCGGTAGGCGGGATCTACGCTTCGCTTCGACAAGCAGCGGGGAATTCAAATTTAAATTAAAATCAATACAGTGTCCCCGCCACTCTTTCAACCTCTTTAATAATTCTTCCGCTGCGCATAAGGCGCATGATGGCTTCAATATCCGGCGACAATATCCGATCCTTATCCAAATGGGCCACGGCCTCGCGAATCACCTTGTAGGCTGCCAGGGTGCCTTCGCCGGATTTCATGTTTGTGAAAAGATCCATGGCCTGCGCTGCACACATAAACTCAATGGCAATAACGTATTCTGCATTTTTCACGATTTCTCTGCATTTCCGGGCCGCAATGGTGCCCATGGAGACATGGTCCTCCTTGTTGGCTGACGTAGGGATGGAGTCTACGCAGGCAGGATGAGCAAGAACTTTATTTTCCGAGACCAGGGCGGCAGCCGAGTATTGGGCGATCATAAAACCCGAGTTAAGGCCTCCGTCACTCACCAAAAAGGCTGGAAGCCCGCTCAGTTGGGGGTTCACCAGGCGTTCAATGCGCCTTTCGGAAATGCTCGCAAATTCTGAAACGGCCATGCACAGAAAATCCATGGCCAGCGCTACGGGTTGTCCGTGAAAATTTCCGCCCAATAAAAATTCCTGCGATTCTGAAAAAATGAGCGGGTTGCTCGTTGATGAATTCATCTCGGTTACCACTACATTGCGGGCATAAGCAATGGCATCTTTGCTGGCACCGTGCACTTGCGGGGAACACCTCAGGGTGTATGCATCCTGAACGCGGCCACAGTCTTTATGGGAGGTGATGATTTCGCTGTTGCGGGTGATCCGATCCATGTTGTCGGCGGCCGCAGCCTGTCCCGGGTGGGGCCTCACTTGATGAATCCTGGGATCGAACTCCGTCCTGCTTCCCATCAGCACTTCCAGACTCATGGCGGCGGCAATATCGGTCATCTTGGAAAGCATGGCGGCGTCATGGACGGCAAGCCCGCCGATAGCGGTCATAACCTGAGTCCCGTTTATCAATGCAAGGCCCTCGGCGGCTTCCAGTACCAGCGGTTGCAAACCGGATTCTTTTAAAGCTTCTGAGCCCGACATACGGCGCCCGTCATAAAATGCTTCTCCCTGACCTATAAGAATAAGGGCAAGGTGCGCCAACGGCGCTAAATCACCGCTTGCCCCTACAGATCCCTTTTCCGGGATTACGGGATGGACACCCCGATTGAGAAAATTTATCAGGTGCTGGACGGTTTCCAGGCGGATGCCGGCATGCCCCCCTGCCAACTCTTTAATACGCAGGGCCATTACAGCCCGGACCGTCTCCTGGTCCAGCATGTCTCCAACTCCCGCTGCGTGGCTCATGAGGATATTTTGTTGAAGTTGCCGGGTGTCCTCTTTGGAAATGGTTACGTCGCTCAAGGCGCCAAAGCCTGTAGTTACACCATAAATGATTTTTGCTTCCCGGACCCATTTTTCGATTAGAGCCCGACTTTTAACGATTCGTTTTTCCAATTCTTTTGTCAATCGAACTCCGGTGTCTTTTCTGGCGATCGCCACCAGATCTGCGAGAGTCATTTCATCAATACCAAAAAGAATTTCTTTCATGGTCGATCCGCCTCCATTTTGTTTCCGCTTTATTAGGGTACACTACAATACCGGGAATTATCCAGCAAGAAATTAATCTTGCCGAAACCAAGCAGGTTCTGCCAAAATCAATTCTATTCGCAATTACCGGCAGTAATATGATATGATTAATGCTTAGAAGGTGCCGCACTTTTCAGGCGGGGAACTTAAAGTATGTACAAAAGGAGAACTTTACATGATCCGTAACATTGATATTTCAAGGGCCATGACCGTTAAATTAGAAAATGCATTTGCCAGGCTGCCAAAGATGCCTGAATTTGTAGCAGGAGTTCGCAGGGCGCCCAAAAGGAAATTTGCATTATCGCCCCAGGAAACGCAACTGGCATTAAAAAATGCTCTGCGCTATATACCGGAGAAATGGCACAAACGGCTGGCACCTGAATTTTTAAATGAACTCATGGAGACCGGTCGAATTTACGGATATCGCTTCAGGCCCGCAGGAAGCATTCAAGGCCGGCCGATCGATGCCTATAAAGGTAATTGTGTCGAGGGCCAAGCCTTTCAGGTAATGATCGATAACAATCTGGATTTCGATATTGCGCTGTATCCCTATGAATTGGTGACCTATGGTGAAACCGGCCAGGTATGCCAGAACTGGATGCAGTACAGACTCATAAAACAATATCTGGAAATATTAACCCGGGACCAGACCCTGGTTGTAGCATCGGGACACCCGTTGGGTCTGTTCGAATCAACGCCTGCGGCACCGCGAGTAATCATTACGAACGCACTCATGATCGGCCTCTTTGATGATCAGGAAAACTGGCACAAAGCCGCGGCTCTCGGGGTTGCCAATTACGGGCAAATGACGGCCGGCGGGTGGATGTATATCGGACCGCAAGGTATCGTTCACGGAACATACAGCACCCTGCTTAACGCCGGCCGGTTAAAACTGAACATACCCGCTGACAGCGATCTTAGAGGATACCTGTTTGTATCTTCAGGTCTCGGCGGCATGAGCGGAGCACAGGGCAAGGCCGTAGAAATTGCAAATGGTGTTGGGATTATCGCTGAAGTCGATCATTCCAGAATCCAAACGCGATATGAACAAGGGTGGATCAACAGGGTTGTAGATGATCCGGCGGAAGCGTTTCGGCTGGCAAAAGATTACCAAGCGAAAAAAGAATCCCTTTCCATCGCATTTCACGGAAATATTGTTGATTTGCTTGAATATGCGGTTGAAAACAAGATATTTATCGATTTGTTGTCCGACCAGACCTCCTGCCACGTAGCCTATGATGGGGGGTACTGCCCTCAGGGATTAACATTTGAAGAGCGTACCAGGCTGCTGAAAACAGATCATGTCAAGTTTAAGGGATGTGTCAACCGGTCGTTAAGGCATCACTATGAACTCATTAAAACGCTGGTTGATCGCGGAGTATATTTTTTTGATTACGGCAACAGTTTTATGCAGGCGGTATTTGATGCCGGTGTAACAGAAATCTGCAAAAGCGGTAAAACTCCCGAACATGGATTTATTTTTCCATCCTATGTCGAAGATATCATGGGGCCCCTGTTGTTCGATTACGGGTACGGTCCCTTTCGATGGGTATGCTTAAGCGGCAAACAAGAAGACCTGCTAAAGACCGATAGAGCCGCTCTGGAGTGTATCGATCCCAACAGAAGAATTCAGGACAGAGACACTTACGCGTGGATCAAAGATGCAGGCAACCATCATCTTGTGGTCGGAACACTCGCCAGAATCTTATACCAGGATGCCTCCGGCAGAATGAATATTGCGCTTAAATTCAACGAGATGGTCCGCACCGGCCACATCGGACCGGTCATGCTGGGCCGAGATCATCATGATACCGGCGGCACCGACTCACCCTTGCGAGAAACCGCGAATATTAAAGACGGCAGTAATATCATGGCGGATATGGCAACCCAGTGTTTTGCCGGAAATGCAGCCAGGGGCATGAGCCTGGTAGCATTGCACAATGGCGGCGGCGTCGGTATCGGCAAGGCCGTAAACGGCGGCTTTGGACTGGTCTTGGACGGCAGCGCAAGGGTTGACGATATCATCAGGCGGGCGATACCGTGGGATGTCATGGGCGGTGTTGCCCGGCGTGCATGGGCCCGCAATGAACATTCCATTGAAACCGGTATTGAACATAATAGAAAGAGAAAAGGGATGGACCACATCACACTTCCGTTTATAGCGGATGAGAAACTGGTTGAAGATCTGGTTGCCGATGCGTTTACAAAATTGTATTAGTTTAATGACTTCAAAACATGGCCGCTTCAACGGAAATCCGATTTTAACCGTGTAAAACTCGGGCAAAAGTGATAAATTCCTTATTTTTCTATCCAGAATCCAGAATCGCGGAGCCTCCTCGGTTTACTACCGCTTTAGCGGGATGCGAACCGGGGAGATGAAGCATCAATTGTACCTAAACTGATCAGTTCTAGGTTCAGGGTTCTAGGTTCAAAGGTTATAACATCTTGACATTACTAAACGTTGCAACTCAATGTCAGGATTGGTCCCTTGCACCCATTGGATGAGAATTGCTTTCCGCCTCTATTGAGGCGTAACTCTTTTGAATTGAGCCTGTAGGGCTCATCAACCCGGAACCTTGAACGTTGAACCGCTTAACCTAGAATATAATAGAAATGTAACGGGAGGTCAGAGGAATAAGAATGCACAAAGGACTGTGCAATGCGCATTAAAATATGTGCAAATCGGTGTCCTTCAGAATAGATTATTTCTAACATGAGCCCATAACTTCAATTCTCTTTATACATATAACTCACTGGAAATAAACCTTATAACATTAATACAACACAAAAAAAGATCAAGAATTATCCGTCCTGGCATGAATATTGGATTATACCAATGCAAAACTTAACAGGAGGATTTCTACCGTGCCAGGACTAAAGATGATGATGATTGATCCCGATGTTTCCTGGTTAGATAAAATTGGAATAATTATCCTTTTACCCATTTTGCTTGTTTTTGGCTTCGGTGTTTTATTATGGTGGTTGGTATTACAATATTGGAAAGCTGTTGGAAGTAGAGTTTTTAGAGAAAATCCTTTTGAAGATTAAATTCAAGGGGGATTACAATTGCTGAAAATGATTTAAAACTTTTTTCTCCAAGATCCACTTTCCTTGCGGGCCTTCAGCAAATGATAGCCGGTGCCCGGAAGTGGCGCGTGGAGTCGATTTCCAGAAAGGATTAAATATCGTGCTTGAAAAACAGTTGCACCAATACTTCGGATACAGTTCTTTCAGATCCGGCCAGAAAGAGGTGATTGCCCGGATCACAAAAGGTGAATCGGCGCTGGCGATTTTTCCCACAGGGGCTGGGAAGTCGCTCTGTTATCAACTGCCGGCAATGCTGCTGCCTCACCTGACGCTGGTGGTATCACCGTTGCTGGCCCTGATGAAAGATCAGGTCGATTTTCTTTCCGCACACCATATTCCGGCCGCGCGGCTGGATTCAACCCTGGAGCCGCAAACCTACAGTGAGATTTTGACCCAGGCAAAAAACGACCGCTTGAAGATCTTGATGATCTCAGTAGAGCGCTTTAAAAACGAGCGTTTCCGACAACACCTTGAAAAAATGAAGATCTCCCTGTTGGTAGTGGACGAGGCCCATTGTATCTCCCAATGGGGGCACAATTTCCGGCCGGAATACTTGAAGCTGCCGGCCTATCGGAAAGCATACCATATCGCCCAAACACTGCTGTTGACGGCAACTGCCGCCCCGCCGGTCATCGAGGATATGTGCGACGGGTTTGAAATTCCCAAACAAAATGTGGTGGTCACCGGGTTTTACCGTCAAAACCTTTTTTTGACGGTGACACCGACAAAAGAAACAAACAAGCGAGAACAGCTTCTTGATCGAATCCGGGAAGAACCGGAAGCGCCCACCATTGTCTATGTTACGCTGCAGCGTACGGCTGAGGAGATTGCCGCCTTTCTGGGCACCTGCGGCATTAACGCTGCCGGTTACCATGCCGGTATGCAAAATGAGGATCGTGAGCGGATTCAGAATCAATTTATGGACGGTACACGCTCTTGTGTGGTGGCTACGATTGCTTTTGGGATGGGTATCGACAAAGCCGATATCCGACGGGTGATTCACTTTGATCTGCCCAAATCCATCGAAAGTTACAGCCAGGAGATCGGCCGCGCCGGACGCGATGGGAAGCCCGCTTTATGCGAGGTGCTGGCCAATCGGAACAATATCAGTATTCTTGAAAATTTTGTTTATGGCGATACGCCTGAAAAGAAGGCCATTGCCGGTCTATTAGGGAGAATTAAAGCGCAACCGGACTTTGTTTGGGAGTTGAAGCTGTTGGCCCTTGCTTTTGATCTGAATATCCGCCCCCTGCCATTGAGAACTTTACTGGTTTATCTTGAAATGGACGGGATTATCCGGCCCAAGGGTACCTATTTTGATCAGTATGCCTTTCAATTCTTGACACAGCGCAAAGAGATCATCGACCGCTTTCAGGGCGAACGCCGGCAGTTTATTGCGGCCATTTTTGAGCAGAGTGAAACTAAAAAAGTCTGGACATACGTGGATATTGATAAGATTGTGGCCCTCTGTGCCACCGACCGCAAGCGGGTGGTGGCAGCTCTGGACTATTTTGATGAGCAAGGCTGGATCCGGCTTCAGTCACGCCAGGCAATCGACGTGTTTGATCTTGTGGACAAGCGCTTTGATATCGATCAATTGGCCCGATCTATGTATGAAAAGTTCAAAAACAAAGAATCCCGTGAGATTGCAAGAATCCAGCAGATGATCGGCTTTTTCGAAAGCAAAGCGTGTTTGAGCAAAGCATTGGCCCTTTATTTTGGCGAAGCCATAGCGGTTGACCATTGCGGCCATTGCTCGGTGTGCGAGGGTAATCCTGCCAAGATAGAGCACACACTTGAGCTGGAACCGCTGGCGCACAAAAACCTGGATGACCTTAGCAGCGATTATCTTGCGGTGGGCGATCCGTTTTGCTTTACTTTGGATGTGGCCAAATTTCTCTGCGGGATCCGGACGCCTTTTTTTGCCAGGGCCAAGGTCAAAAAAATGCCGAACTTCGGCGTCTTGCAGCACTATCCGTTTATGGACGTTAAAACTTGGGTTGAGGCGCAAAGGAAAAATGGAGCATGACGCAGACGTCGTTAAGGCCTCTATCGTCAGTGAATGGGGTCAAACCTTGATTATTGATTAAAACTAATTGACACTAACCACGTGAATGGGGTCAAACCTTGATTGTTGATTAAAATTAATTGACACTAACCACTGGTGTTGGTAATTGTTCATTATGGCCAGACCGCTACGCATAGAATTTAAGGGTGCCTTATACCACATTCTATCCAGAGGGAACGATGGTCGTGACATTTTTTTGGGTGATGATGATCATCAGACCTTTTTAGGTGTTTTAAAAGAGATGTCCGAGCGATT
>NZ_JAZFTO010000249.1:0-2646 GCF_036446775.1 Candidatus Desulfatibia sp. | reverse complement strand
TCATATTTATAATAGTCATTTCCTCGACAATCTCAAGGAGATTTTTGTAGTTTTGAGAGTATTCTGTGGCTTTATCTTCCCTCTTTTTTCCCAAGTAAATCAAGCGTGTTTTCTTGTTCTTATTGAGCGAAAAGTATGGCTGCTTGTTACGTGTTCCTATGATCACAACACTGCCCCGCATCACAGGGCCTAACTTGCCCAGTTGGTTTTGAAGTGTCCTGACCCGCCGTTTCATTTTTGTCAGTTCTTTTGTGTCCATTTTTTGTCCTTTCCTCATTTATTCCACTTGACTTTTCATACTATATGGCTATGCTATATAGCATAGCGTAAAGGCAATGGAATGTCAAGTGGAAAAATAATTATTTTTCGGAAAGGATTCTGAGATGCTGGAAGAACTTAAACGGTTTTTGGTATTCATGAGGCCTGCATTTTCAAGGCGGGCGACCTATTGCTGGTTTGTTGTGGTATTTGCTGGATTCATTTTGCGAACCGATAACTTCGGCGTCAGTTCAATTGTTCGTGCCCTGACTCTATCGCCGAAAAACTATACCTGCCTGTTACATCTTTTCCATTCGACCGCGTGGAGTGTAGAGGGGATTATGTCAATTTGGTGGCAGTGGCTCGTCAAAAAAGATGTGGCGTATCGTATCAACAATCGTCTGGTTCTCGTTGGAGACCATACCAAGACGCCGAAAGACGGGCGTAAAATGCCAGCTGTAACAACCCTGCATCAGGATTCAGAAACCGGCAGCAAGCCTTCATACTTTCGGGGCCATCATTGGGGGTGTATCGGAATACTTATGCGGGCTTGTGATAAATACTTTGCTGTGCCGCTTTGGGCCAATATACAGGAGGGATTGACGCTTTTGGCGGATTCTGATGAAAAACGGCATCTGCCGAAAACCGTCCAGATCGTTGAAATGGCCAGGCGGACAGCGATAGCTATGAAAGGTGAAGCTTATCTGGTGCTTGATGCGTATTTTGCTGTCGGGCCGGTATTCTTAGCTGCCGCTGAACAACTTAATGGTGCCGGCAACTTTGTTCATATTCTGACACGGGCAAAGAAAAATGGCCTCTTCAAAAAAATTCGTGGGTTCCAGCGGGCTGCGGTAACGCTCCAAGGTTGTGATACAGGGCCAATTCGAGCGTTTTGAAGCTCTTAAACCCGTATGCTTTTCTGGTAGTCAGTTTCGCTTTGGCATTTAAGCCCTCTACGACTCCGCTGGAAAACTCCTTCCTGGCCCGAAACCAGTTCAATATAAGCTCCTTGTGCCTACGCAGCATAAGGGCAACTTTCTTCATTGGCTCAATCCGAGAACGCATCGCTCGACTGCACCAGCAATCCAGAAACACGCCAGCCCAATACGAACTTTGGTAATCCCAGAAAGACTGAAAATCCTCTTTCAACAGATAGCTTCTTATCGTTTTCAGATTGTACTGCAACAATGTCGCAAGGGATGTATCCTCTTTGTCAGTGAGATTCTCAGGGCGTTTGAGAAACAGCCATCGACTCCTTTTCAATATAGGAACGTATCCATTACGTGCCAAATCCCTGGCTTCTGCTGCACGAACCTTATCGATAGCTTTGTTCATGTGAGCGACAATATGAAAACGGTCAAGGATGTTAAGGGCTTGCGGGGCTTTCCTGGCAATCACCTTCAGATAGGGTTTCCACATATCACTGCAAACATATTCAAGAAGTTTCGTACGTTCTTTGCCCAACCAGCGGAAGAACTGCAACGTTGTTTTGGCGGTACGTTTTTCTCCAACCCACAACAAACGTATGCGATCTCGGTTGATCTGATAGACGACCGTCACATAACGATGCCATCTGCCCCAACACAACTCATCAATGCCGACAGCCGTTATACCGCCCAGATCAACATGATCACGCCCCCATTGCACTGCCATCTCGACAGAGCTATAAACCGTATACCAACTTGCCCTGAATGCCTCGGCAGTTCGAGCCCAACTGAGTTCTTTGGCCCAGCGTGCCAGAAACCATGCGTAGGCATTTGTAACTGTTCGCTTGCCGTCAGCCCATGGGACACGTTCAACCTTAATGCCGCAGTCGGGACAATTCACTCGACGCATAGCATAAACAAAGTATACCAGGATGCCCCAGAACGGAATAAATTCAAAATGGCGAACAGGTAAGATGTCGTAACCTGGGCGTTTGCATCCGCAACCCGAGCATATCGGACGGCTATTGATGCGAGAGCGAATAGTAATATCAAGTTTAAGTTGTTCGTCTTCTTCCTTCAATTTGATGTCCGTATAAATAAAAGACTGGTGTTTCTGTACACGATTAAGTAAGGTTTTAATCTGCATCCTGAATCCTTTCTGGTTGACTGTTTTTTGGCGAAAACAATCTATCATCCAGATGGAGAGTCAGGATGCACTTATAAAATGCTTAATCCTCAATATTTTATCTGTCCTGTTAATTTCATCTGCTTTTGTTTTTTAATCTGGCTTCGGTTGGGGGGTGTTTGAAAAGAATAAAAACAGCCTCGCCGAAGGCGATTCCTTATGTTTTACCCACAAATTATTTCAGAGAGCCATAAAAAGGATGTTAGGCCGCGATGGGTTAGGCGACTCTGCCCTTGCCCTGCCCCCCGACAAGACAAAAAACCCACCAGCAAAAAC
>NZ_JAZFTO010000248.1:0-7188 GCF_036446775.1 Candidatus Desulfatibia sp. | reverse complement strand
TGTTGCGCTGGTGGCCGGCAGTGCCGGTGCCGGACAGAGAGTTACCCGGACCAAGGCTGCGGCTTCAAAAGGCCTGGCAAAGAGAGGCCTGGCAGCTATTGTAAAAAAGGTCAAAACCAAAAAAACCAAAGAAGTGGCCGTGCACCAGGCCAGGGAAGTAGATCCTGAGCAGGTCATTCCAATGGCAGATAACGATTTTAAGGATTTTTAACTAAAAGGAAATGCATGGTGATGGCCTTTTAGGTCATCACCGTGCCACTTTATTTTGCAATTATTTAGACCTTCCATTTTTGCTTTTCACAGCTGATGGTTGGTGCGAGTTTTTCATTGTCGTCTGCAGTCCTGCGATTAAGATTCAGTTCGCACCGCAAAAACTTATGCTGAATCTGGAATTCCTTTGGGACAGATGTGACTGAGGGGACCACTCCTGATTGAACAAGGACTGCATCCCCGCTTTATTTTTATGGCAGCAGATCAACTGCTCTCAGTAACACCTGTGATCGCTAAAAAGCAAAAAATTGATAGTAGGTATATTATCATGGAGATCAAATCGACTTATAAAGAGTTGGAACAAAGGGTTAGGGAGCGAACAGCCGAGCTCGCCAAAGCCAACGATATACTGAGAAGAGAAATAGAAGAGCGCCAGCGTGCCGAAGAAGAGCTCAAGCTCATACAGTCATCCACACTGGCGATCAGTAAGGCCGATGATCTTTCCTCGGCGCTGGGTGTTGTGCTCGAGAATGTTTGTGAGACAACCGGTTGGCAGGTGGGGGAAGCCTGGATCCCCGGCGACGACAAAGACGTTCTGATCCACGCAGCATCTTGGTGCTCCTGTAGAAAGGATCGAGGAAAATGCAGGCGCTTTCATGAAGAATTTACATTTCCCCTCGGGGTGGGACTGCCCGGGCGGATCTGGGCATCAAAACAACCCGAGTGGATCCCGGACGTTTCCATCCAGTCCGCAGATGTTTTTCTTCGTGTCGAGATAGCGCTTCAAATGGGTCTGAAGGCGGGCTTTGGTGTTCCTATTGTCGAGGCCGATGAAGTGCAGGCCGTTCTGACATTTTTCTTATCCGAATTTCATGGGAAGAACACCCGACTGGTAGAGCTTGTATCCGCCGTCGCAGCACAGTTGGGACCGGTAATTCAACGCAAGCAGGCGGAGGAGGCGCTGCGGGAAAGTGAGAAGAGATATCGTACAGTTCTGGACGCAAATCCCGACCCTGTTGTTGTCTACGACACAGAGGGTAAAGTCGTCTACTTTAATCCTGCTTTCACCCGTGTTTTCGGGTGGTCCTTAGAGGAGCGTTATGGAAAGGAAATGGACGACTTTGTACCTGAAGAGAGTTGGCCAAAGACTAAAATGATGATCAATAAAGTGGTGTCCGGAGAGAGCTTTTCCGGCATTGAAAATCGCCGATACACCAGGGAAGGTAACGTCATTCATGTCAGTATAAGCGGGGCCCCTTATTGGGGTCGTGACGGCAACCCTGTAGGAAGTGTCATCAATTTAAGAGACATCAGCGGACAGAAAAAAATGGAAACCCAACTCCAGCAAGCTCAAAAGATGGAAGCAATTGGCACTTTAGCAGGCGGCATTGCCCACGATTTTAACAATATTCTTACACCTATCATTGGTTGTACCGAACTATCATTGGATGATGTTCCGCGCGAAACAGTCCTGTATGAAAATTTGCAGCAAATACTTCAAGCGGGAATACGTGCAAAGGATTTGGTTCAGCAGATCCTGACATTCAGCCGCCAGGCCGATCAGGAACTGAAACCGCTGAGGGTTCAAACCATAGTAAAAGAAGTTCTGAAGTTGACCAGATCTACATTACCGAGCACTATCGAGATAAATCAATATATAAGCAATAAATGCGGTTTAGTTACGGCAGATTCCACAAAGGTTCACCAGATAGCCATGAACCTAATTACAAATGCCTATCATGCCATGGACGAAGGCGGCAAACTGAATGTAACCCTAAAAGAGGTTGAATTAGGGGCCGATGACATGAAAGACTCGTCTATGACTCCGGGGCCATATGTCTGTTTGACGGTAGCAGATACAGGTATCGGAATGGAACAGCCTGTATTGGATCGAATATTTGATCCATATTTCACAACGAAAGAAAAAGATAAAGGCACTGGACTTGGTCTCGCTGTGGTGCATGGTATCGTCAAAAGCTATGGCGGTGATATATGGGTTTATAGTGAACCGGGAGAAGGAACTACATTTCATGTTTACCTGCCCGTTATCAGATCCCGAGTTGGAACAGAGGAAATTGAAGCCGTCACACCAGTTCAGAAAGGCACGGAGCGCATTCTGCTTGTAGATGATGAAAAGCCGATTGTTCGCATGGAAACGCAAATGCTGGAGGGACTCGGTTATCATGTTACGACAAGAACCAGCAGTATTGAAGCCTTAGAAGTTTTTATGGCAAATCCAGATAAGTTCGATCTTGTCATTACCGATACGACTATGCCGAATATGACAGGGGTTCAACTCTCGCAGAAACTTTTGGAGATAAAACCTGACTTTCCAATAATAATTTGTACCGGTTTTAGCGAAAAAATCGACGATGAAAAAGCAAAGGCAATGGGCATCAGCGGATATGTAACGAAGCCGGTGGTTAAAAGTGAATTAGCAAAGACCATTCGAGTAGTTTTTGATGATAAATAATACCCGGGCATGGCACTCCTTCTTTTCGATCACGATAATCATTACAGCTATCGCCGGGGTCATTGCATTGCATGCAAAACAGGAGAATAAAAAAGAGGCTTATGGCAAAGGTACTGATTATAGATGACGACAAGGGGCTGTGCTATACGCTGTCAGGCATGGTAAGGAAAAAAGGGCATGATGTAACCTGTGCATACACCTTAAAGGAAGGACTAGAAAAAGCCTCCTCCGGAGAATTGGATATTGTCTTTCTCGACGTACAGATGCCCGATGGGGATGGGCTGGAACAATTGCCTGTGATTAGGGAAGTTCGCTCCAAACCCGAGGTAATCATCATTACCGGTCAGGGCGATCCGGATGGAGCTGAGCTGGCAATAGATAGCGGGGCCTGGGACTATATTGAAAAGCCGGTTTCGATGAAAGAGATGACGCTGCCATTTATTCGTGCCCTTCAATACCGGGAAGAAAAAATACTTAAAAAGAATTCTGTTTTGATAAACAGGGAAGGGATTGTCGGAGAGAGTAGACAAATTAAATTGTGTCTTGAGTCCGTTTCCTACGTGTCAAATAGCGATTCAGATGCCTTCATCACCGGGGAGACGGGCACTGGAAAAGAGCTTTTTGCAAGAGCAATCCATGCAAACAGTCTCCGCGCCGGTAACAATTTTGTAGTGGTCGATTGTGGGGCTCTAACAGAAACACTGGTTGAAAGTATTCTTTTCGGACATGAAAAGGGTGCCTTCACCGGTGCGGACAAGACACAATCGGGTCTGATTAAGCAAGCTGACAAAGGGATGCTTTTTCTCGATGAGGTGGGAGAACTTCCTATGTCTATTCAAAGTACTTTTCTTCGGACCCTTCAAGAGCACAGTTTTCGTCCTATTGGCGCTAAGGAAGAAAGTAAAAGTGATTTCAGGCTGATCGCAGCAACTAACCGTGACCTTGACCAAATGGTTCAAGCAGGAAAATTTCGTAATGATCTATTATTTCGTCTTAGATCAATAACCATCGATTTACCACCCCTAAGAAAACGACCCAATGATATAAAGGATCTTACGCTTCACTATATAAGAAAGTTCTGCGACATCCACGGGTTGGGAATAAAGGGATTTTCCCCTGAATTCCTGGAAGCGCTAGTTGCCTACCGCTGGCCGGGAAATGTACGGGAGTTGGTTAATGCCTTAGAAAACGCGCTTTCCGTAGCCCGAAATGAGCCGACCTTGTTTCCTTTTCATCTGCCCAAAAAAATCCGCATCAAATTGGCCCGTTCTTCGTTCTCTCAACAGGCTACAAACGAAGCTGCTTTGAAAAAAAACATCGAGTTTCCCGAGCCCTTTCCTAATCTAAAGTCTTTAATAGAAAAGACTGAAGGACAATATTTTCAGGCTCTAGTCTCTTTTACAGGGGGTGATATTAAGGAAATATGCCGCATATCCGGCCTATCCCGCGCCATGGCATATAGTCGCCTTAAAAAATACAACATTTCACGCCGTCTCTAATTTTACCATTACAACCCGGTTGCGTTATTGTCTTAAAATTCAGATAATGTCTTAATAATAAGAATCTTTCTTAAATTTAAGACAGCCAGCCGCCATTCTTTTGCTTGTCACTTATCTATCCATGCAGGCTATCATCCTATAATTATTGGCATAATAAGTTTTCAACATCAAAATAACCCCTTGGCACGGAACTTGATATACTAAGAGTCAGGATCAAATTGCCATTTTGAGAAAGATAACTGCAGCGGAGGCCATGGTGGAACTACTCTTTTATTCAACGATAAAGCAAGGAGCCGGAGCACGTTTTCAGAGTATCATCGAAAAACTGGTTCCCAAAGAGGATATCGGAATTTTCAGAACGATGGAAAGCCTTTCCAGCCGGCTTCATCAATTTCCCAGAAATATGTCCTTGGCAGTTATTCTGGCTGCGAGTCAGAAAGAGCTTTTTGATCTGCTTTTGATTCGCGATTGTTTCGAAGATATTCCCCTCATCCTTATTTTGCCTGATAGAGAAAGCGAAACCATTTCAAAAGGGCATAAACTCTATCCACGTTTCATCGTCTATTTGGATAGCGGTTTCGAGGTGTTTGACGAGGTGTTCCGGACAATAATTGGAAGGTTGGATTCCTGAATCTATTGGTAGTTGAAGATGATTTTTCTTATTCTGAATACAGGTTTATATTTTAAGGCCTATTGAGACAGAACATCAAAAAAATTATTAAATAACAATTTATAAATAATGACGAGTGAATAGGTCACAAATAAGCAGAAAGGAGGTGAAAAAATGGCGGAAGTAACTGAGACAATGGATCAGGGCGCCTGCCCCGTTGAATATACCCCCGCAGGGGATTCAACCGGGGTCAAGGCCATGGCCGACAAGGAGGGAAAATATCTGACCTTTTCGCTGGCAAGTGAAGAGTACGGCATCAGCATTTTAAAAATCAAGGAGATCATCGGGATGATGCCCATCACCACGGTCCCGCAAACCCCGGAATTTGTCAAAGGGGTCATTAACCTGCGGGGCAAAGTGATCCCGGTAATTGATTTGAGACTCAGATTCGGCCTCCGGCTCGTAGAGCCTACGCCTCGGAGAGGATGGATGCCATCGATTACACCGAGCGCACCTGCATTATCGTGGTTGAAATCAAATGTCATGCCGGTATCGTTCAGATCGGGATCGTAGTCGATGCGGTCTCGGAAGTATTAAATGTCAAAGGCGAAGATGTCGAGGAGACTCCCGCGTTCGGCGCCAAGCTGAACACGGACTATATCCTGGGCATGGCCAAGATGGAAGGAGGTGTTAAAATTTTATTAGATATTGATCGGGTGCTAAGTTCCGAAGAGGTTGCCAACTTGGAAAAGGCGGCCTAGGAGATTTTTGGTTTGGAATGCGGCCTGCGACGAGCTCAGCCGAGTCGATTTTTTCTTTTATCGCGGCCCAATTAACGTATCAACGAATCACCAATTTAACAATTAACTAATTATAGATGGAGGAATTTAAAATGTTCAAAAATTTAGCATTAGGGAAGAAGATAGGAGGGGGGTACGCCATCGTGGCACTGATACTTGTTGCTGCGGTGCTGACCACAATTTTCCAGGTTAAGCGGGCGAACACAGTGACTAACCGTATCATCGATTTGCGAGCACCGACCGCGCAATCAAGCTTAAGCATGCTCAATGGTATAAATCACTCCTTGGCTGCGCTGCGCGGGTGGATTATCCTGGGCAAGGACAAGTTCAAGGAGGAAAGGGCCAAAGCCTGGTCGGAAGAGATTGAGCCTTCTGAAAAAGCATTGAAGCAATTTTCGCTAAACTGGACCAACCCTGAGAATATCGAACGGCTCAAGACCATAGAGACAAAATTAGGGGATTTCAAGAAATACCAGCAAGAAATTGAGGACATCGCTCAAATAGTGGACAACACACCGGCTCTCAAAATTCTGTTTGAGCAGGCCGCGCCCCAAGCAGGAATTCTTACGACTAATATCACCAAGATGATCGATCTGGAGGCAGACTTGGCGGCCACTGCCGAACGCAAGGCACTTTTAGGTATGATGGCGGACGTGCGAGGTACTACCGGTTTGGCACTTGCCAACATCCGCGCATACCTGCTTTCCGGCGCAGATAAGTTCAAAAAGAAGTTTGACAAATTATGGGCAAAGAACACCAGGCGGTTTAATGATCTTTCATCGAACGCTAACCTTTTGACGCCGGAACAGGCTGTGGCGTTTGATGCATTCAGCCAGGCCCGAGATATATTTAAAGTGCTGCCGCCAGAGATGTTCAAGATTCGGGGAAGTGCTGAATGGAACCTGGCCAATCTCTGGCTGGGGAGTAAAGCGGCTCCGACAGCCTTTGCTATCAAGCAAGCGCTTGATGCTATGGTAGCTAACCAACAGCAGCTGATGGTAACTGATATGGTAGAGGCCAAGAGGCTTGCGCAGTTTTTGAACATGGTGGAGTGGGTAATGTTATTTGCCGGCATCTTTCTCTGTGCGTTGTTGGGAATTTTTATCACCCGTTCCATTACCACTCCCATCAACCGCATTGTCGAGGGGCTGAACGAAGGCGCCGAGCAGGTGGCCTCCGCTTCGGGCCAGGTATCTTCCTCCAGCCAGGAGCTGGCCGAAGGTTCCGGCGAGCAAGCTGCATCCATCGAGGAGACCTCTTCTTCATTGGAAGAGATGGCCTCCATGACCAAGCAGAATGCCGACAATTCCAACCAGGCCGACAACCTCATGAAGGAAGCCAACCAGGGTGTCACCAAGGCCAACGAATCCATGACCGAACTAACCTCATCAATGGAGGAAATCTCCAAAGCAAGTGAGGAGACCTCCAAGATCATCAAGACCATCGATGAGATTGCTTTTCAGACCAACCTGCTGGCCTTAAATGCGGCCGTTGAAGCGGCGCGGGCCGGTGAGGCCGGGGCCGGTTTTGCGGTGGTGGCCGATGAGGTCAGAAACCTGGCCTTGCGGGCCGCCGATGCCGCCAAAAATACGGCCG
>NZ_JAZFTO010000247.1:0-15623 GCF_036446775.1 Candidatus Desulfatibia sp. | reverse complement strand
TCCAATTCATAAATGAGATATTTTTTCGATGAGCACTTGTGCCGGCGAAGCCTTGGCGAAGTCGCAAGGCCGCATCCGCCGTCGCCCTTAGAAAAGGGCTATGGCGGGACAAGCAAGAGTTTTCGCCCGAGGCGTACTTTTAGTACGTCGAGGGCGGAAACCCGCGGCCTCCGGCTCGTAGAGCCTACGCCTCGGAGAGAGAACGCCGCTCATCGGAAAAATAGCCATTTATGGATGGAAACTAATTAACCTGAAACATTTATACATAGGGAGGACAGGATTATGATGAGAATAGCAAAACTTTTTATGGCACTAGTGGTTGGTGTGGCCGCCCTCGGCCTCGTGGTTGCAAGCCCCGCCGCAGCTAAGGTTGAAGGTGATACGATAATTTTAGGTGCCGCGGTCTCTCTTTCTGGAAAGTATTCCACAAACGGCAAGCATACAAAAAATGGTTATGAACTTGCTGTTAAAAGGATAAATAGTATGGGCGGGGTCCAAATAGGAGGAAAGTCATATAAATTTAAAATCATTTATTATGATGATGAATCCAACTCAGGCCGCGCGGCTCAGCTCGCTGAAAGACTCATTAAGCAAGATGGGGTTAAGTATATGCTTGGACCGTACAGTTCAGGTTTAACCAAAGCCATGGCGCCAATAACTGAGGAAAACAAAATTCCTATGGTTGAAGCGAATGGCGCATCAAGATCATTGTTTACAAAGGGATATAAATATTTGTTCGCCGTATTATCCGCAGCAAACCAATATCTTGAAGTTGCCATCGATCTGGCTGTTGAAAAAAATGGCGGCAAGCCGGTCAGGATCGCAATGGCATTTGAACAAGATGCATTCTCACAAGACGTGAGACTAGGTGTTGTCGATGCCGCCAAAAGGACAGGCTCAAAGATCATTATTGATGACAAGTTGCCGAAAGAGCTAAACGATATGGCGGCAACACTGGCTAAGGTTAAGGTAACCAGGCCTGATGTGCTTGTAGTGTCCGGTCATTCCAAAGGCGCGTTAACAGCAATCAGACAAATCTCTGAAATGAAAATCGATGTCCCGATGTTGGCGATGACACATTGCGATGCTTCCAAACTGGCTAAGCAACATGGCAAAAAAGCTGAGTACGCGTTGTGTGCCGCCCAGTGGCATAAATCATTGAGTTACAAAGATAAATTCTTTGGTTCGGCAGCGACTTTTGATAAAGATTTCAACGCTGAATATGGTTATGCTCCTCCGTATCAAGCGGCAGAGTCTGCAGCCGCATTATTGGTATATAAGGATGCTTTTGAAAGAGCTAATTCGTTCGACAAAGAAAAAGTTCGTGATGCTTTGGCAGAAACTGACATGCAAACTTTTTATGGGAACATAAAGTTCAGTCCGCAAGGCCAAAACATCGCTAAACCCATGGTGTTGTTTCAAGTGAGATGTGAGGGTGATACCTGTGAGAATAAAGTGGTTGCACCAACTAAATGGGCATCTTCTGAGTTGGTCCACCCGATACCCAAGTGGTCTGAAAGATAATATTATTATTATATGCCCCCTGGATTCTAGGGGGCATTTTTTTATCATTGCATTATGGATTTATTAATTTTTCGAGCGCCGATATTAATGGTTCAGGCTTCCATGGATGGGATTCTGCTGGGAATTCTTTTTGCTTTGATCGCTTACGGAATGGCTTTGCAATGGGGCGTCATGAGTATCATCAATATTGCCCAGGGGGAATTGGTGATTATGGGCGGCTATATTGCATATTTCATGTACACAGCCGGCATTCATCCAGCATTTGGGGTTATCGTCTCTCCAATTATCATGTTTTTTGTTGGTTTGCTTCTTTATAAAACTGTCATCAACAGGATTGTTGATAGAGATTTGTTTGTCTCAATTCTGGCAACCTTTGGGATCAGCATCTTAGCACAACAACTAATGAATATTATTTTTGGAGCGGATGTTGTTGTTGCCCAGTCAGGTTTTGGCACCACGCTTCTGTTTGACAATTCTGTGACCCTGCCCAATGCAAAGATCTTTTCTGCGGTGGTGAGTGTTATCTTCTCCATAATTCTGGTTATTTATATGAAAAAATCCAAGCTGGGCCGTGCGATCAGGGCAACCGCCCAAAATGCAAGAGCGGCCAAGATTTTAGGAGTGGATACGGATAAGGTATATTCGGCGATCTTTGGAATTAATGCCGCATTGTGTGGAATTGCCGGAGCTTTGATCGCCATTACCTTCACACTGCATCCTTACATTGGTCTGCCATACACTATTCGATCCTTCATGATCGTCATTGTGGCAGGCCTGGGAAATTTGCCCGGAGTCGCGTTGTCAGGTATGGGTTTGGGTGTATTTGAAGAATTTGCAGATTATATTCTGGGGACTGAATTTCGAATAGGAGCGACCTTTTTGTTATTGGTTTTAATTCTGGTTTATAAAAGATTTAAATTGTCCAGAAAACGCGAATATTTAATATGAGTAAAAACAAAATATTTTTTTACGGTTTAATATTTGTGTTGGGTATTGCCGCGCCATTTTTGTTCCCTGCTTTTAAACTTCAAATATCCATTATGTGGATACTCGTCGTATTAGCACTGACCTGGGACGTGCAGGGAGGGCAGATGGGTTACACCAGTTTCGGTAATATCTTTTTTTATGGGATCGGAATGTATGTTTGTGCTAGTGTTCAAATAGGACTGTTCTTTCCTTTGGCGGAATGGACCGCCAGCGGAGGGGAAAAAACGTTCATACATGCTCCCTTTCAGTATTTTCAAGGAATCTTTACCGGTTTGATCTTTGCCGGCATTGTCCCCGCACTGGTAGCTGCACTGATTGGATATGGCGTCCTGGGATTAAGGGGTCAATACTTTGGCATCTGCACTTTGGGTTTAGGTGTTGCCGCGGGCGAAATCGCGGGCGGTATTGAATTAATAGGCGCCGGCCAGGGAATGACCGCTCCTCCCTGGCCGAAAGGTATTGGTGGTACAGAGTTAAGATCACAGTTTTTTTATTACATGTGTTTTATATTAATGGTTGTTGCATTCCTGTTTTTGAAATGGGCCTATCAAACAAGGTTTGGATTGGTTCTCAACGCGATTAGAGACAATGAGGATAAGGCTGAGGCCATGGGAATTCATACCATGAGATACAAAATTACCGGTTGGGTTGTTTCAGCATTTTTTTTAGGTATGGCCGGTGGTTTAATGGGGAATATGGTCGGCTATATTGAACCGACGGAGATTGCTTTTTCCGTAACAACCTACGGTGTGTTTATGATTCTGATGGTTATGCTTGGAGGAAAAGGAACGCTTTGGGGTCCCGTAATTGGAGCGATAGTTTTTCATGTATTTAAGGAAGGATTCTGGATATTCTTTTTGGGCTGGCAGTATGTTGCTCTTGGGGTTCTGATTGTGATCATTGTCGTTTTCTTCCCTGAAGGAATTATGGGTGGGCTGAGAGAAAGATATCCAGATAAATTCGGTGAGGTTGTCGATGAAGCCGCTATAAAAGCTCAAGTGGTGTTAAAATAGTGAGCAAAATATTAAAAGTTGATAAGGTTTATAAATATTTCGGGGGCGTGAAAGCAAACGAAAACATCTCCTTAACTGTTGAGGAGGGAAGAATTGTTGGATTAATCGGCCCAAACGGTTCGGGAAAAACCACATTATTTAATTCCATCGTAGGAACCCATCCCATCGATAAGGGATCAATTCAGTTTGAAGGAAAGGAAGTTTCCGAACTCCCGGTACCGGTTATAGCCAAATTGGGTTTGCTCAGAACTTTTCAACAAACGAGAATTTACGGAAAATTAAACTGCGTTCAAAACATGCTGATTAGCTCCAAACAGGAAAAGGACAATTTTTTTACTATGTTTACAAAGATTCCTGAGGAATTAACGACAAAATCTGAAGATATATTAAACTTTGTAGGACTATACCAAAAAAGAAAACTAAGGGCCGGAGATTTATCCTTCGGTCAGCAAAAGCTCTTGGAATTGGCAATGGCATTAATGAACGAGCCCAAAATGCTACTTCTCGACGAACCAACTGCCGGAATTAACCCTACCTTGATTAATGGCATTATCGATCGATTAATCAGAATCAATAAAGAATATGGTATCACGCTTTTTGTCATCGAGCACAACATGCGTGTTATCATGGACCTGGCCGAACATATTTACTGCTTGGCGCATGGACAGCTACTGGCCGAAGGCCCGGCTGATAAAATCCGATATGATCAAAGGGTGATCGACGCTTATCTCGGGGCGAACTGATGAATGAAAATGAAAAACAGACCACCGGCAAAGACGACATCGGCGGCCTGGGCCTCAACGATTTTGATACGGTGCTTTCGGTTGACGAAGTGGCGCACGACGCCGAGAAGCTGGCGGCCGAGGCGCCCAGCCGGCAGCGTTTGAGCGCGCTGGTGGGAAAAGAACCGCTACTTGCCATTGAAGGCCTTAGGGCCGGCTACGGCAAGATGGAGATACTGCATGAGTTTGATCTGCAAGTAGGGGCGGAGCAGTCTCTTTGTATCATCGGGCCCAATGGCGCCGGTAAGTCTACGGTGCTGCACTCCATCTACGGGTTCACCAACATCATGGGTGGGGGCATCAAAATGGGGGGCCGCGACATTACCCGCCTGAGTCCCAACGAGAAGCTCAAGAAAGCAGGTATCGCATACATTCTCCAGGACAATTCGGTCTTCCCGGATATGACGGTTGAGGAAAACATGCTCATGGGCGGTTTTCTTATGGACAAGCCGAGCCAGGCACAAGAGGCCACTGAAAAGGTGCTCGGCAAGTATCCCCTCCTGAGAGAACGACGAAAACAGAAGGCCGGTGTTCTCTCCGGCGGCGAGCGGCGCCTCCTTGAAATCTCCCGGGCACTGATTATGGAACCGGATGTTCTATTAGTAGACGAGCCTTCCATTGGACTCGAGCCGCGTTTTATCAAGATGGTTTTCGAAATTCTGGACGATTTGCAGAATACGGAAGGCAAAACCATTATTATGGTCGAGCAGAACGCCAAGAAAGGCCTTGAGTTTGCCGACATCGGGTACGTGCTGGTCGCGGGCCAGTTGGCCATGGCCGGAACCGGCGACGAACTCCTTGAGAACCCGGAAGTCGGTCGCCTGTTCCTGGGCGGTTGAAGGCAGTAAACGCGGTTACAGGGCTTCTGCAATAGCCGCGCCAAGTTCTACAGTTGTCGCCGTGCCTCCCATATCGGGAGTTCGCAGCGAAGTGCTCTCCAGTACCGTCTCGATGGCCTCTTCCACGGCAAGCGCAGCCTCCGGATGGCCCAGGTGGTCGAGCATCATAGCTCCCGACCAGATTTGGCCAATGGGATTGGCGATGCCTTGGCCGGCAATGTCAGGTGCCGAGCCGTGTACCGGTTCGAACATGGATGGATACTCGCGAGTCGGATTGATGTTGGCCGACGGCGCAATACCGATGGCGCCCGCAATCGCAGGGCCAAGATCCGAAAGGATATCGCCGAAAAGGTTGCTCCCTACCACCAAATCGAACCAGTCGGGATGCAGGACGAAATGAGCGGTGAGAATATCGATGTGGTACTGATCGGTCCTAATGTCCGGATACTCGCGAGCAATGGCGGCAAAGCGTTCGTCCCAGTAAGTCATGGTGTGAATGATGCCGTTGGACTTGGTCGCAGAGGTAACATGCTTGGAATCACGTTTCCCGGCGAGTTCAAAAGCGTAACGCAAAACCCGGTCGACCCCTTTCCGAGTGAAAATCGTCTCCTGCACAACGATCTCAGCTTCAGTCCCGGAATAGATTCGTCCGCCAATCTCAGAATACTCGCCCTCGTTGTTTTCGCGCACGACAAGAAAATCTATGTCCGCGGGTCCTCTCCCGCGCAAGGGTGAAACCATACCCTTCAACATGCGTACAGGACGCAGATTGATGTACTGCTGCATTTGTCGGCGGATGGGTATCAGCAGTCCCCACAGGGAGACGTGATCGGGTACGCCGGGAAACCCGACGGCGCCGAGGAAGATTGCGTCATTTTTACGAAGTTGGTCAATTCCATCCTCGGGCATCATGCGGCCGGCTCGTTTGTAGTTTTCGCAGCTCCACGGAAACGTATCCCATCTGAATTTGATATCGAAACGCCGGCCGGCCGCTTCGAGTACGCGGATGCCTTCCGGAACCACCTCTTTACCGATCCCGTCGCCGGGAAGCACCGCGATCCTGTAACTGGTCATGGGACTGCCTCCTATCAGTGAAGAATCCGGGCTCAAAAAGACCCGATTTTAGTTAACCTCAGAAGAGGGTTGGTTTATTGATATTTCGATGCCGCTATGGAGTAATGGAGTGATGGAGTGATGGAAAAACGGGCCTTAGTATTGATTGAAGCATTCGGTAAATCGGAGTCCGGAAAAGACCCACAATTATTTATTGTTTTCTCAACACTCCAGTACTCCAATACTCCATATACAAAAATTTTAGGTAATGGCATTAGTCTCTGACCGAACCCTAAGGACCAGGATTGTTATTATCGATTAACGTCTTTTCTTGATACCACCGAATGCAGCAAAACAGGACGATTTGTGTAATACTGCTATTTTCTCAAATCCTACCTTCTTCATTAATTCAAGCTGATACGTTAAACTCCTGGGAGAGTCCTCCTTGTCAATATAGTCAAAAACTTTGGCTCGATATTCTTTCCCTCCCAAAGACTCAAGGTACTCTCCGTATTTTCCCAACATGAATTCATGTATCACAGGAATGTCGTGAAATACAATATCGCTTATCCAAAAACTGCCGCCAGGGCTTGTGGCCTGGAATATTTTTTTGAAGACAAACTCCCAGTCTGACTCATCCCTTAGATGATGGAGCACAGCAGCCGACAACACGATATCATATGTATCTTTTCCAAGCTCAATTTCCCTGATATCTCCTTGGAACAGGCGAATTTTCCCCGATTTTTCTTTTAAGATTCTTGCTCTAGCTCTTTCAAGCATTGGAAGACTCAAATCAACTAAATCACAGTCCAGCCCATTTAAATACCTTAATGTTTTAATTGTATTGTTTCCGGCACCACAGCCAATATCGAGCAATCGCTTTGCATGCGGTGTGGTTTTAACTGCCGCACGCACTAACAGGTCCATCATTAACGACGCATCAATAATCGCCTGCTGTCCAGTTTCCAAATTGGAAAAACGCTCGACGTCATCATCAAAGCGTTCCCTGATTTCCTTTATTGTGGATTTTTTCTCAAGAGGGGTTTTCACTTCCAATGTAAGGGATTTTGTCATTTTTCGATTCGTTCGTTAACCTTTACCTGCCTTTGGCAGGCCGCAGTCCCACTGTATGTGGGATAGGGAATGCTCGCGCTGTTGCAGTACAATATCAAGTTAGGATTGTTGGCGCTTCAGCCAGAAATCAAAAGATCGGCCTGGAACAAAGATATCGATACCGATCGATGGAACGTCCAGGACGTTTTTGACGACATGGGGCTCATCCCCGGGTATATAGGCAGCATCACCCTCTGCAAGTACTTGTTCACCATCCTTGTCGGTTTGGATTGCAAGTTTGCCTTTGAGGACGACCAACACCTGTGCATTCGGGTGCGCATGCCGCGGCGAGGCATGCTGCGGCGGTTTGACAAAGTGCTCCATAGAAATGTCTTTTTCATTACAGAGACTCACGCGTTTCCAGTCTTTTTCAGGCTCATAACTCTCGGCCTTATGGAAATGGATAATCTTCATAAATCCCCTCCGTTTCTCCTTTCAGGGCCAACATATTCGGAATCATCAAACTGTCTACGATCTTGATCGGAACGTCTGTCCACGGTGCAGTTCTGAATAAAATAATCTAACTGAGATATTTGGTGCGAATCCAATTCTCCAAATTGCACTCTCATCAGCTTTCTGTTTTGAGAACTGTAAGAAAATTCATTGTCTACATCGAGATCAGAAATGGTTTTAAATGGTAAATTCTCCAAATAAAAACTAATATTGGCGAATAATATATCTAATTCAACAGATTGGTTTGACTGCTCTTCACTGGGAAAATAACGAAACGTCAACCCACTCCTGCTAATATTAATAATTTGACCCGTCAGGATAGGCTTTGACTTGAAAATAGCGATTGCAATCTCCCCCCTGCTCATATCCTTAATTTGGTCCAGTTTGGAAGGTGCTGATCTGACGATAGCAAAGGCCCCTTCCATTGCCATGCATAGCTCATGTTTCCTTCTATCTTCCGATAATCCGGTTTTCTCAGAAATTGTCATATAAAAGTCCTTCTTAAGGCATCATCACTCTAATCTGTTCAATACGAATTCCCGATCACAGATCATTTTTTAATGATTTGTGAACATTGTTTACAAATAGCAAATATAAGTGCAGGATGTCAAATTCTGAAATCAAAGAAAAACCCCTGGGTAGGGGACCCAGGGGCAGCGAATGGAGGAAAGGTATAATAAATGCCTACCCTTCACATTTGTTCATATATTACCACAATGTAGCATGTCAAGTTGTTTTTGCCAAATAGCTTAATTATTTCTTTTGCTATTATAATAATTCTCCTCCTTATCGTTTATTGTTTTCGCTTACATATCGGCTTCAATTCAGGTTTTTAGGTAGGATAGAGCTTACATCACGGAGATAAAAACCTCACAAGACCTACAACACTCCATCTTTTCTTTCCAGTCCTTGCAAGCACTACCACAGCAAATTGTTCCGTTAATAAACCAACAGAGGTTACCTGTCTGAAATTCCCAGGCCGGGCATTGTTTCTTGATCTCAGAAGGACATTTTTTTATAACCCAGCATGGCTTTCGGTCTTTGCTGTTCTCTTTCATCCTGGAAATTAGAAAAAGCATCTGCCGCTCTACGTAGACCGGTATGTTTCGCCAGCCCTGCTCATAACTGTGTATCGCCTTTATAGACGTTCCGAGCAGTTGGGCCATCTGGCGTTGTGTCTTGTTCATTCTGTGGCGGAAGCTTTTAAATTCTTTAATTTCCATGGGAAATCACAAAACTTTTTATTAAGGCACCAAGAAATAATACTTAGCATTAATGATATTAACTTTTGTTATTTAGGACTACTAACACATAGTGGCAATAAAATCAAAGCAAAAAATATTTTGGTTCATGACCAAGTTGGATTTGGAGTTAACAGGCAGTGCTTTGACTTGCAGTGCTGTATATTTTGAGAGAAGCTTAGGGTGGCTATTAGTGGCTACATTCGATGCCTGAAAATGCAAGATTTCTTGCCTGGATCATGCATTTGGTAAAAGTGAGGATTTGTAATCAACATCACCATGTCAGCACTCCAGTCTATCTAGAAAAATTCCCCTGAGGTTCTCATGCAAGTTGAGTTTGCGAAATCCCGCTTGCGGGGAGCAGGGCCAAAGAATAATTAAAATGCAACACATTGTTTTAGAAGATATGAGATTCTATACATCATAGAATAATTAAAATACGCATCCCAAGCAACTTATAAACTAATGTACCCCCAGAATCCCTTTCAAGAGTAGTAAAAAGAAAAGCCTATCGGTAAAAATGAGAGATTACTCCTGAAGTAACACCGGAGGGTACATTGAGTCAATAGCAGATTGGGTTTCCGAATCCATCAAATTTCGGGGCTTTATTTTTTAATGCTTCAAGGCAGCGTTCATTGCTCTCAAGTTGTCTGCAATTTCTTTTCTGAGAGAGTTCATTTCTCGAATATCCATATAAATATGAAAAAGCAGTAACCCCGTTAATAATACAAGCCATATTAAAGTCCAAATCGGCATAATACCACCTCCTTAGTTTATCAAATAATGATGATTTTCCGGATGAATTTTTTCTATAAACCGGAAATCAAAAATATCTTCGATATTAAGATTTCGTTTAATATATCCCAATCTATGTAAGGCATCCACAAATTCCATCGTCGATTTAACGTACCCGTTAGAAATCGCAATGCAATACTTAGGGGAAATTCTTAAGACCTGCTTAATGTATTCTTCGGTTGCCATTTCAACCGTGTTGGCTATCATTTTTGCCGCCACATCTGGGGATTGCCGAATCAAAGTGGCGGATTTTTTGTGGAGGGTCAAAAATCCAAGCACATAGTTGGGATGTTTTTTAATTAAATCGTCATGAAAAAAAACGCCATAACTTGGATTGTTATCCCATAAATTATCAGCTCGAATGATAAGACGGGATTCTAACAGGGTTGCAGCAAAAACGGCTAAACAAGGAGTTCCTACCCCCCCTTCTAATATATTTTTTTTCATGTCTAAAGCGATAAGTTCCGGCTCCTGGTAATTAATAACTTCGATTACATCCTGTAAATTGTATTTTTCTATGAAAAAGTTTAAAATTACATCATGAATTGAACCTTTGGCGGGCACTCCGATTGCCGATCTTTTAAATTGGGATAGTACCTTAAACAAATCATTATCTAATTGAATATCATCTTTGTATTTCTTTTTGGCACACATAATCGTTCCTTCAACATGCCCTCCAGCTACACACTTAATTCGAACTCCTTGTTCTATTCCTATAATTGCCGGCGGTAGTCCCATATACCCTATGTCCAATTCATTATTTTTAAAGGCCGCTACCATTTCCGGCCCGGTTCGAAACATTTTCCAGTCAATTTCAATATTAAGCTGGGTTTTCAAATCATCATCCTGCATTAAAATAAAGTTAGAGTGATAGCAGGTTGAAAGGTGACCGATAGCGAGCTTATTTTTTTCCATTTTCACCATCCAATTTCGAATTATATTATGATAATAAAATTTTGCTTAGCTTTTTACGAGTTCATCACTTTTGGGTTTACAAAAAAGCAAAACAAGGCTATTTTAATATGCTGATTACCTATAACTTTATGCCTTATTGGAGATAATTCAATATGATTGCTGTAAAAATTTCTTTCTTATCGTTGTTAAAGGATAGAATTGGTGTCAAAGAGCTAAATATGGATTTAGAAGATGAATCCACAATTAATGATGTATTTGCGAAATTATTCGAAAAATATGGAGAAGATATTGAAAAATTATTAATTAAAAAAACGGGTGATTTAAATGATCAAGTTGTTATTATGTTAAATGAAAAAAGCATTCGTTCCCTGGACAACTTAGACACCAAAATTCGTAATAATGATGAAATTATATTATTACCTGCAATTGCCGGGGGCTAAGTTTTAGCTGAAAATTATTTTATTCATTTCGTATCCGCATCTCTATCGGCGTTTGGCTATCCTGAGCTGTCCAGCGCCTGTCCGATATCTTCATTTGATAAGAACTCCTTTTATTGAGGATGGAGTATAGAAAAAAACACATTGTGTGTCAAGCGTCATAAACGGCAACATATGGCAGTTACGTTGCGAGTTTAGTTATGTTGTGAGAATTTAATCAAAAGAATTCCTCGATGCTCTGCATCGGGGTTAATAAAATAAAAATTCATTTTGATACCTCGCAGCTCTGCTGCGGGGTAGTTCATCGGAGTAGGCTATGGATTCAGGATTAAACTCCTTAATTCTTAAAGAGTTGAAGAAGGGAGGCGTCGATTTTGCTGTTTCCGTCCCTTGTAAACTTCTTTCCGGACTTATTCTGGCATTGGAGAAAGATTCAGACATAAAATATTTTCCTGTAACGCGTGAGGAAGAAGGTGTCGGTATTTGTGCCGGCGCTTTTTTGGGTGGTAAATTTCCATGTATCGTCATGCAGAACTCAGGGATTGGCAATTGTATCAATGCGTTATCATCACTTTTAGCGCTCTATAGGATCCCCGTCGTTTTTGTCATCAGCCATCGGGGCACACCCGGTGAGAAAATAAATGCGCAGTTCCGGATGGCCCAACTGACTGAAGGGTTTCTCGATATGCTTAGAATACCCGTTTTTAAGTTTCGAGACAGGAGTCAGGTTAACAATGAACTTGCTGTTATTGCCAAACATGCCTGGGTGATCGAATATCCGGTAGCTGTTTTAATGGACTTTCAATTTTGGAGTAAATGATCGTGAAACGTTATGAACTTCTTAAGTCTCTGATTCCTCTTTTTTACGATGCGCTGGTCGTATGCAACATCGGCGTTCCCTCCCAGGAACTATATAGTTTGGATGATAGGGAAAATTATTTTTATATGCTTGGCAGTATGGGTATGTGTTCCTCCATCGGGCTCGGTTTGGCCCTTTCGACCGAGCGGACGGTTATTGCTGTCGAAGGTGACGGTGCCATACTTATGAACTTGGGGTCATTAGCCACCATAGCTAATAATGCCCCGAATAACTTTATTCTTCTCATTGTGGATAATGGAACATACGGATCTACCGGCGATCAAAGAACTTACACACAAGGAAAAACTTCCTTATTTAAAATTGCACAGGGCGCTGGGTGTGAAAATGTATCCGAATGCAACGGCAAAGATGTCTTCGATGCCCTGAAAGAGGCAGTTAAAAGTATGAAACCATCAGTAATCGTAGCAAAAGTTGAGCCCGGCAACGAACCCGTCGCTGTTATACCGCTCAGTTCTGTATGGATAAGAGACCGTTTTAAAAAAGCAGTTTTACAATCCATGGAGTAGTAGAATGATAATTAACAATACCGTCACAAAGAACGATCGTTCGATTATCGTAACTTCTCCGTATTCGGGAGAAGGAAGTCGGTTGGGTAAACGTAAGTACGACAGATGATGTTGAAAGGGCTGTGAGCAGCGCATACGGCAGCTTCCATGAAAACGTGAAATATCTCTCTCCTAAGGATTGGGTACAAGCGGGCAGAGGTTAAAGTAGTCCATTGCATTTTTGCCATGGACAGGGAGCGCCGGCAGCATAAGGAATATCAGAAAGCAGATGATTTTTCTTTGCATACCCTTACCGTTTTGTTGCTCTTAATTTTGAATCATAGCATATTTCGTTTGTAAATCGCAAAAATTTTGGCCTTCAATTAATCCAAGGGGATGGAACAATGCCTCTAACAGTCTTCATTTAGAGTCTGAGTTTATTTTCTCTGCAAGAACACATAGAATCTCATACATTATTGTTGCCCCGATCAGAGCAGTATTACCGGATGAATCAAATGGTGGTGACACCTCAACGACGTCTGCACCAACAAGGTTCAACCCTCTCAGCCCACGTATTAATCCCTGTGCCTCTATCGTAGTTAGGCCTCCAATCTCCGGTGTCCCCGTACCAGGAGCGTACGAGGGGTCAATGCTGTCAATATCAAAGGAAACATAGGTGGGACCTTCACCAACCACACGCCTCACTTCAGTTATTACTTTTTCAACTCCAAGCTTATTGAACTCCTCTATATACACAATTCGGATGCCCTGTTTGGGACCAAACTCCCAACATTCATCAGAGTTTGCGGCACCTCGAATCCCTATTTGAATAGTTCGCTTTGGTTCCAGTAGCCCTTCCTCGACAGCTCTTCGGAGGGGAGTCCCATGGCTGTATTTGAAATTCATTTCCTCATCGCAACAGTCCGTATGGGCATCAATATGCACCAGGCCAACAGGATGATCTACTGCAATGGCTCTCATAATCGGCAAAGTAATTGAGTGATCACCACCAGCACTTAAGGGGACAATTCCAGATTTATGAAGTCTCTCATAGAAACTTGCTATATCAGCATGGCTGGCTACAACATCAAATATTTGTTTGAAATGAACATCACCGACATCAGCTATCCTGCACAATTTATATGGGTTTATTCGCGTGACATGGTGGATAGCCCGCATCATGCTCGACATGTCTCTTATCTGCCTTGGACCTTGACGCGCACCCGATCTAGCTTCAACGGCACCATCATAGGGCACTCCAACTAGGGCAATGTCCAAACTGTTCAGATTGGTTGTGTGAGGAGCTCTCATAAACGTAGGGATTCCGCTATAACGCGGTTCATTCATGGGATTGTGCACGTTCTCTACCATATTGTCTCCTTATGCCATAGCCCTTCGGGGGATGGCTTATTGCCGCAGTCCTCGCGTCCCAAATTTACAGCATGCAAAAGGCGATGACCATTCAAAGGTAGTATTTAAATCACAGTAAGTGGATATTTCCCGTGCCAGAGGATTTCACGGTAGTTTTCGGGATCTGTTGCACCCTCTGTATTAAAAAAAAGCAAGTTGGAATTAGGACCTATCTTCAGTTCTTGTTTTAACTTACCAAAATCAGGGTTGTTGGCTAATAGATCCAGCAAACCGATGCCCACGGATCCTGACTCTCCCGCTTCCACAGCATCGTCACCCCCCAGAGGATTGGCCAGAATACGAATCCCGTTGGCAGCCACGAAGTTGTCGCAACTGATGTAGCAACTTGGAAAATCCCGCAAAATCTCCCAGGCAATGGGGTTTGGCTCGCCGCAGGCCAGGCCGACCATGATGGTGTTCAGGTCTCCCGTAACGGCGTGGGGGAGGCCATCGCCGGCTGCAGCGGAAGCAAGAATGCAGGCCGCATTATTAGGCTCCATGATGATGAACCGGGGCGGATTGTCTTGAAACTTGTTGACCAGATAGCCGACCATGGCGCCGGCCAACGCTCCTACCCCGGCCTGAATAAAGACATGGGTGGGGCGTATTCCCTCTTGAGACATCTGGCTCACAGCCTCTGTACACATGGTCATATAGCCCTGCATGATCCAGAGCGGAATTTCAGTATAACCCTCCCAGGCCGTATCTTGGATGACATACCATCCGTTTTCTTGAGCCATGCGACAAGACAACCGTACCGCATCGTCGTAATTAAGATCGGTTACTTCAACGGTGGCTCCGTGTGAGCGAATGTTCTCCACCCGAGAACGCACCGACCCTTTGGGCATATAGATAACCGCTCGTTGTTTTAACTGTTGCGCAGCCCAGGCAATGCCGCGCCCATGATTACCATCGGTGGCCGTAGTCAACGTTATCTGGCCGATGCGCTGCCGTACTTCATCGCTCAGCAGGTAATTATAATCGATATTTTCTATATCTACCCTCAGTTTTTGACACAATAGCCGCGCAACGGCATAACTGCCTCCCAACACTTTGAAGGCCTTGAGGCTAAACCGCGTCGATTCGTCCTTGACCAAGACCTCTCCGATCCCCCATGACTGGGCCAGCTTACTCAAGCGAACGAGATTGGTTGGTTGGTAGTCCGGAAGTTGGCGGTGCAACCGCAGCACCTTCTGAGACGCAATTTCAGAAAAACTCTTTGGAATGGTTCCACCCTTGGGAGTCTTCACCAAATATTTAAAGGCATATTCTGGGATTTCCTTTTTCATTAGCTTTTTTCCTATGATTCAGACCTTTTTGCAACTTGCTGAAATTTAAGATTGATTGCCTGAATCTTCAGTTGCCTTAAGGTGAAGATACCATAATGTAATCAAATAAAAAAGAGTAACCGTTCAAAGGTTCAGCCGCCTACGCTGAAGCTACGTCGTGCCAAGGGGTTCAAAGGTTCGCTGCAAATTTGAACCGTACATGTGAACGACTAAAACTAAAATGAAGATTTATTTAGTCCTGAAAAACCTGGTCCTTTGAGCCAGGCCAGAGATATTTGGCTCTGCCTTGGAGTTTTGTGTCTAAAATCACAAATTCCAAGCACCAAACATTAAATAAATCACAAATTCCAAGCACCAAATTTCAAATAAATCACAAATTCCAAGTCTCAAATTCCAAACAAGGGCTA
>NZ_JAZFTO010000246.1:0-12824 GCF_036446775.1 Candidatus Desulfatibia sp. | reverse complement strand
AGTAAACTCCTTGAAAAAAAGAAAATTGGTATTTCTTGCGACCCTGAGAATTGGATAAATAGTGCTCTTGATATGCCAAAGTTCAGGTTAATCCCCCTCTCTCCTGTTTTAGCATACCGTTCAACAGTGCTTCCTCAGCCTTTCCATAGTGATCCAGCTGACCAGATTATTGTAGCAACAGCACGAGAAGAAAATGCAACAATACTGACAAAAGATGAAAGAATTCTTACCTATAAAAATGTTCGAAGTCTTTGGTGATTACAGAAGTCAAAGGCAGAACAAATCGGTGGAGAAGGACTGGGCTTATCTCGCGGCTCCTATAAAGGGATTTCTGAATCCATGAGTGGTGCTATTAGCTACTCTTTTTTTCAGAGCTTCGCCCCGCCTGCCCTGTGGAATCCTGCGGTTATTCCTCTGGGGTAGGGGGTAGGCCCCCGTGAAATTACCGGGACAGGCCCCGTGGGGTACCGGGACAGGCCGGCAGATGGTACCGGGTTGGCTGAATAAACAATTTGTGTTCATCTGTGTTCATCTGCGTTAATCTGCTGTTAATGAACAAAAATATCTTGCAACTTTCAATATCGTAACGAAAAAGCTTGTATTTCTTCTATTTTTCGTTATCATAATTAAAAAAGAGACTGATTGAATGGGCAACTATAAAAAGCACTTACAAATTGCACGGGAAAAGCTAAAAGCGGTAAGAGATGCATTTGACAAAGATCTGTATACGGTTGTCGGAGATATTGCTACAAAGGTCGTTGAGCAACTTATTGAAGCAGATGCCGCCAGGGAGAACATACATTTTGGAACTCATCGGGAGAGACACCAATTCTCGGGAAAAAGATATCCCGATGAAATAAATGCGGCCATGAAAAAAGTATGGTTTGCCTATGGTGATCTTGGTTATGACGGTGTTAATGGTGACAGGGCCAAAAAAGCGATGGAACATCTCGATCAAATATTGAAATTTTTCGAAAAAAACTTTGGTGAACCGATTGAAAAATAAAAACCTGTTCAGAAAGATAGTCGCCAAACTATCTCCCATAGAAGATTTAAAAGCAATAATCCTTTACGGCAGTTTTGCGAGAGAGGACTATGGTCCGAGGTCTGATATTGATTTGATGTTAATTACAAACAAAAAAGAGACCATCGAAAAAATACAAAATGCGATTATATCACTGGACCTTGGCCGGAACATTCAGCCAGTTATCAGAACGGAAAAGGAATTGGCCGAAACAGATTCCGGACTGTTGCAGAACCTATTTCTTGAGGGAAAGATCCTGTTTTTGCGCGAGCTGCTCGACATTGATGTCTCTATGCTTCTCAATCTAAGGCCGTTTCTGCTTTATACCTTTGATCTTGGAAATTTGAACCAAAAAACAAAGGCAAAATTCAACCGGAAGTTTTATCCAAGAGCGCGTGCGAATTATAATTATCCAGGGGAGCTTACCAAGCTGAAAGGAGAAAAGCTTGGTAGTGGTTGTGTATTGATTCCATTTTCTGAAAAGAAGGCCGCTGAAAGATTTTTTAAAACGTATAAAGTATCATTCAATGCCAGGCGTATCTGGAAGTGACTTTTGCCTATGAAATATTTGCCCATCCAGCATCCAGTATCCCCGATAAATCGTGATTTCCGCTACGCTCCAACAAGCATCCAGTATCAAGTATCCAGCATCAAGGCTCCTCGAGCCGCTCCTCAAGTCCATCTTTGGACGCTCCTCAAGCCCTCCCTTGATGGGTGCTCCTCCACCAGCGCCACAGGCGCTACGACCCGAACACGTATTTTAACTACCCGATTCTCTGTCAAGAAGATACATATTTACTAGAACTCGCACGGTATATTCACCTTAATCCGATTCGTGCCAGGCTTGTTACTGACATAAAAACACTGGACAAATATCCTTTTTGCGGGCACGCAGTTATCATGGGGAAAAAGCAAAAGGAATGGCAAGATGATGCTTATGTTCTGAAACTGTTCGATAACAAGAGATCAACTGCGCGACGCCGTTACAAAATATTTATTCATAAGGGCATCCAGGCGGGCAAGCGCCCTGAACTCACCGGCGGTGGACTTATCCGCAGCAGCGGGGGCTGGTTTGTGATCAAGTCACTTCGGCGGGCAAACATTCATTTTAAAAGTGATGAACGTGTGCTTGGCGATTCTGATTTCGTTGAGAGGGTTTTAAAGGCCGCCGATGAGTCTCTTGAACGCAAATACCAGCTTAAGTCGCAAGGCTATGATATAGATAAACTCGCTGATAGAGTGGCCGAGATTTTTACCATTAAATCGGAAGAAATATTTCAGCCCGGAAAGCAACCGGTAAAAGTCAAGGCAAGAAGCCTTTTCTGTTACTGGGCGGTTAGGGAATTGGGATTTACAATGTCGGATCTGGCTCCAAAGCTCCATATCTCCCAGCCGGCGGTCAGTATGAGTGCTCGGCGTGGAGAGCGAATAGCATCAGAAAATGGATATTCACTAATGGATGAATAGAATCTTATAATATTAGGGGCGTTATATAATAATATAACAGAAAGTCCCGGAAGTCCGGAAGTCTCAGAAAACAAAGGGGTCAGGTAACAGTTAAATAATCCTTTGGCCCCCGTGAAATGGCCCTGCTCTTGCCATCAGGAGAATTTTTCTATATAGACAGGAGTACTGACATAGTGATGTTGATTACAAATACTCGCTTTTCCCAAATGCATGCTTGAGGCAAGCGAGCTCACCTAAAAGGCTCGCTCGCCTCCCCGACATCTACCTCTCAGAAAGGTACCAGCAATCTGCAACGGACGAAGTTCAAATAAATTTCTACTTATTATATGTCCTCTCTCCATAAAACAACGCAAAACAACCCTCTGTTTTCACATGCAAATTCCTGACAATGCTTAATTTGATTCCGTATTTTATGTTAGACAATTCAGTCTTGACTTTAAGACTCTTTCCTTATTATTAGAGATGCTGGAGAGAATGGTATTTATCCATTTTTACCTCCTTCACCTCCTTATTTATTGGAAAGGGTGGCATCTCCGGCTGCCCCTTTCCATTAGGATATATATACAAATGATGCATTCACTAAGGTTTGAATTTTAAGTTATGACCAACAGTAAAGGTTTTATAGAAAAAAGGAAACACAGGCGTTTCAAGGCCAAGGAAGGCGCATTTGCTGTTGTGACTTCTGGTGATAATAAAATCGGTCAAATCAAAAACATCAGTAAAGGCGGCCTTGCCTTCCAGTATGTTGCCAGTGAAAAGAAATTAGCCGGACTGTTGACAATGGACATCTTTCGCAATAGCAAAGAATTTTACCTGAAGAATGTATCTGTCAAAACTACTTCAGATATCTATGTAGATAACAAATCCCCATTCAGTACAATTATCTTAAGGCAATGTGGTGGGAAGTTTGCCGATCTGGCAGACAATCAGATATCTCAACTGGATCGTTTCATCCAGAATTACACCATAGGGGAAGTTTGATGTTTTGATTTCCAAAACAAATCATCAAAGACATTAGCCTGATTGGGCGGTTCGATACAGGCAAGGAATCGTCAATTTTTGCAAGCCTTAGACAAGCTGGATTATTTCCTTTTAAACCATGCTTTAAGTGAGGATTAATTGAATAGGCCAAAATAATGGACGAAAGAAGAAGCGGTAACGATAGACGCTCTCGCAGAGATCGCAGAAAAGGCGGCACATCCTCATACAATGGCCCTGAAAGGAGAAGTTTAAAATACAGAAGAAGTGATGTAGATAGACGGAAGAAGAAAGAGTAAGATTCTAAGCAAAAAATATTATATCCGGACAAGTTAGCCTCGGGATTCCTTCCTTGCAACCTTTATTGGTACGAGAAACGCAAGAAAGTGTCTCGGGGCTATTTTTTTGTCCAGTTTGACAGCATTTAGTAATTTTTGTTAATGTTGCGATTAGGTTATGGAACCATCAATTAGATTGGCCTAAAGCTGATTGAACCTTGAGGCAAGAAATGTCGGGTTTTGATACTTTTTGTGTTTTTGTCAGATGGCTTTTGGGCTGCAATGCATAGTGGCGTTTAAAACATAACGAGGCCTTAACTCTGATAGAAAAAACCGGCACATTTTCTCTTATGCCTAGGTCTTGTTAAAATTGGCTTTTGCTAAGGTCTTCTTAGCTTTTTTCTTCAGATTATCGCCTCCTAGGAAATGGAGAGATTTTATGAAAAAAGTCGTATCGTTTTTTTTAGTTACTTATGGAAAGATATTAAGGGAAATAACCACAAGAAAGAGGCAGCAATGCCATCCCACAAATTAGATGTTTATTTTCTATCAAGTCTCTTTTTTAGAATAACTGAAGGCAATAATATTTCTATTGCATGGCAATGAACGGTTACACTATCTGGGATGGAATGACATTGAATTAGATTACCACACCTACCAATTATCCATAGAATGTTTAGATAAGGGCAGGGCCGAAACGTAAGAAGATAGTCCATACTGAATATTAATTGTTATCAGAAAAGGCAGGGATAAACGCTCTGCCTTTCTTTTTTGATCCCAGACCTTGTATAATGGCTGTTGAGTCGAAAATGCAAGATTGCTGGCTTCCACCTATCAAAACATAAAGTCCAAAATATTTACGATTGCCTTACGTTATCTTCAATGTTATTAATCTAATAGTGCCAGTTGGGACAGGCAATAAATCGAGCATTAGAGCATCATTGTCGGATCTGTTATATGACAACTTCTAAAAACCAAAAGCTCTTTAAAGAAAGACGCAAGTTTCCCAGGATAATCGTAGAATACGATACCGATGTCAATTCAAATCGTGGTGTTGTTTTAGATATGAGTCCTATGGGCGTGTTTATTGCGACCGATGAACCCTTCTTAGAAGGGACAAAAATTGATATAACCTTTCCAAGCCTTAACGATTGCCCCCCTTTCATGGTTTCCGGCAGTGTAGTCTGGAGAAAACCAAAGGGCATTGGCGTGAAGTTTGAAAAGTTAGACGAGCACCAGCAAGAAATGATAAAAGCAGTTATTCAGAAGGCTTAGTTGTCTCTCTCTTCAGTATGTATTAGCAGCTTTCGAGACCCGTACAAGAAATGGGGTCACCCATCAGGTTCAAGGCGATTCTGTTTTATGCAAAATATTTTGCTGTATGCACAATGCTTAAAACACGGCCCCTGGTCCATGCAGACTTCGCCATAGTAGCCTATGGCTACGACGGCTGAATCGGACACCAGAAAATCTTCGGTGCCATACCGTGTTCAATTGTTTTTATCACAAATCTTGGGGAAACAAGGGGGTCAGGTAACAGTTAAATAATTTTCAAATTAAACGTAATAAATCTTCATTCTTGACAGAATCGGGGAAGATGAGGGGCATCCATAAATAAGCAAATAACTTTCTGAAACCTCTTTAGCAGTTGGAGTTCCGGGGTGCATTTTAATTGTTTTTTGGCCCTGCTCTTGCCATCAGGGAAATTTTTCTATATAGACAGGAGTACTGACATAGTGATGTTGATTACAAATACTCACTTTTTCCAAATGCATGCTTGAGGAAATCTTCTACGGCCACATTAAAATTTCGATAAAACGACACCACAATATGTAGTTCTTTAGTGGGCCGACCAAAGCCGGCGATAAAAAATAAGGAGGCCAATCCATGCAACTAAACGCCAAAACCAAGATCGATGATTTGCTGAAGCAATACCCCTTTTTACTTGATTTTTTAATCACCCTGTCCCCCAAGTTCAAAAGCCTGAAAAGTCCGGTGATACGCAAAACCATGGGGAAGGTCGCCACCCTGGAGAAGGCCGCCGGTATCGGTGGGATGGACGCAGACGGATTGATATCGGCCCTGACCGCCGAAATTGACAGGCAAACCGGTAGCGCCGAAGTCTCCGGTGACTCAGTTCCCGTCTCCCAAAGCGAAGCCCTGACAGATCCCAAAGAACGGCAGGAGGCACTCAAGGGAATAATTAGGGATCTCCACGACGGCGGAGACATGGAAGTGCTCAAACAGAGGTTTAGAGAGTTGGTCCAAGGAGTGGAAGCCCCGGAGATCGCTGCCATGGAGCAGGCCCTCATGGACGAAGGGCTGCCCGCCGAGGAAATCAAACGCCTCTGCGACGTACATGTGGAAATATTCAAAGAGGCCTTAGAGGGACAGGACCGGCCTGAACCTCCCCTCGGGCACCCGATCCACACCTTTATGAAGGAAAACCGGGCTTCTGAAAAAATCATGAGTGAGATCAGCATGCTCATGGGTCTGCTGGGACAGCCTCCCGGCAAAGAGGCCTTTGAAGAACACCGTCAGGCGTTGGGCGCTCTCATCGAACAGTTGTCCGAAATCAACACCCATTACACGCGCAAAGAAAACCAGCTTTTTCCCATGCTGGAGGCCCATCATTTTACCGGGCCCTCCCAGGTGATGTGGTCCATTCACGACGATATCCGGGCCAAGATGAAACAGGCCCGAGAAGCGTTTGGCCAAAACAATGCACTGCAAACGGTCGATTCTCTGAAAGAAGCCATCCAGGCCATCCGGGATATGATTTACAAGGAAGAGCACATCCTGTTCCCCACCAGTCTGGACATGCTTACCCAAAATGAATGGATCAAGGTCAAGCAGGGTGAGGCCGATATCGGCTTTGCCTGGGTGGTTCCTGACGAGGGCTGGCCCGAAGAAATCCTAGGGGAGCCCGAAGACGTGCCACCCGAACCTGAGGAGATCCTGAAAGAGGTGGCCGGCGCGTTGAGCGTGGATACCGGACGCATGACCCTGGAGCAAATAAATCTGTTGCTGACCCACCTGCCGGTGGACTTAACCTTCGTTGATGAAAACGACCGGGTGGCCTATTACTCTGAAGGCCCAGAGCGGATTTTCCCACGCAGCCCCGCGATCATCGGTCGGGAGGTTCGAAACTGCCATCCCCCCCAAAGCGTCCACCTGGTCAACAAGATCCTGGACGCTTTCAAGTCCGGATCCCGGGACACGGCCGAGTTCTGGATCGAATTGGGTGGCAGGTTTATCTACATCCGCTACTTTGCGGTGCGGGATGCCGGGGGCTACTACCGCGGCACCCTGGAGGTCAGCCAGGACCTGACCGCAATCCGCAAACTGGAGGGGCAACAACGGTTGCTGGACTGGGAATAGCCGGAGCGGCCGTTACCTGTCATATAGGAAATGGTGTCATCTTGAATTGTGAATAGTAGCTCATTATTCACTATTCAAGACGCGGCACCGGTAACTCTATCTGATTTTAGGTTAGAATCATGAAGCGACTTTGCAGGATTTTTATAATCAATTTTATATTGGGGGTTACAGTTGGCCTTAATCCAATCGCAGTCTCCGCTGATGACCTATCTTTTATAACCGTATCTCAGCTCCTCAAGAATCTGGGAAATCCAAACCTCGCCATCGTTGATGTTCGTGAAACCAACGGTTGGCAGTCGAGCAACTATAAAATCAAAGGCGCCGTAAGACGCATACCCGAAGAATTTGAGTCGTGGTCTCATGAATTACCTCCAGATAAAAGATTGGTTTTATACTGAGCTTGACCCAACGAAAATACAAGTGCCAGGTTGGCACACAGGCTCATCTCTAAAGGCTTTAAATCCGTTCAAGTTCTCAAAGGCGGGTGGCAGGCTTGGCTCCGATCAGGATATCCCATAGAAGAAAAATCGCCGCTTTTGCGTTAATGAAAAATATAGCCGAATATTTCAAGTGGATCGTTCCCTCCAGAATTACGTCAACCCGATGTTTACCAACATACCGACTTCCGGTACCGATTTTCGGAAAAAGGCTTCAGGTTTCATAGCCGAAGTGGAACACGGGGAAACGATCAATTTTAGTTTCATTGAAAGAAATAAAAAAAAATGAAATATCAATTTGCTTTCTTTCAATACTTAAATTAAATGTAATCGATAGTGATATCGATTAACAAAGGAAGCCGGGGCGTTATTTGCTTATTTATGGACGTACCGGATTGCCTGTAAATACCGATTTTCAGGAAAAGGGGGAAATATGAGTCTCAACATCAAAAATAATGTTTATTGGGTGGGCAAAATTGACTGGGAATTGAGAAAATTTCATGGCGGCGAATATTCGACGCATCGCGGGACAACTTATAATTCATATTTGATTAAAGAGGATAAAATAGCTTTGTTTGATACTGTATGGGCTCCATTTTCAAAGGAATTTGTTTCAAACCTTGCCAAAGAAATTGATTTGAGCAAGATCGATTTTATTATAGCCAGCCATGCAGAGATCGATCATAGCGGTGCGCTTCCTGAATTAATGCGGCATATTCCCAACACTCCAATATATTGTACTAAGAATGGTGTCAAATCATTGCAGGGGCATTACCATCAGGATTGGAACTTTAATGTTGTTAAAACCGGTGATCGCCTGAGTTTGGGGCAGAAAGAATTGGTTTTCATTGAAGCCCCAATGCTGCATTGGCCGGACAGTATGTTCTGCTATTTAACGGAAGACAATATTCTTTTTAGCAATGATGCCTTCGGACAGCACTATGCATCTGAATATATGTTCAATGATCTTGTTGACCAGTCAGAGTTGTTTAGCGAAGGTATTAAATATTATGCGAATATATTAACCCCTTACAGTCCCATGGTTATAAAGAAAATAAAGGAAATCCTCGGCTTTAATCTCCCCTTGGATATAATCTGTACCAGTCACGGGGTAATCTGGCGAAATAAACCTGAGCAGATCGTTGAACGGTACTTGGATTGGGCTGACAACTACCAGGAAAACCAGATTAGCATTATTTATGACACTATGTGGAATGGCACCCGAGTTATGGCCGAGAAGATCGCCAAAGGAATAAAAGAAGGTGATAAAGAGGTTAACGTAAAGCTATTTAATCTAGATAAAAGAGATAAGAATGATGTTATCACCGAGGTTTTCAAATCGAAAGCGATTATGGTCGGGTCCCCAACCATCAACAGGGGGATCTTGGTTTCAGTTGCTGGTATTCTTGAAGAGATAAAAGGACTGAAATTTAAGAACAAAAAAGCTGCTGCTTTCGGTTGCTATGGGTGGAGTGGGGAATCGGTCAAGATTATTAACGCCATATTAAAAGAATCAGGATTTAATATTGTAGATGAAGGCCTGCGAGTGATGTGGAATCCTGATAATGAAAGTATGGCAAGCTGCATTGAATATGGAAGACAATTTGCTTTAAATGTGCCGCTTTAGCCTCGATCAATTGAGGTTCAAATTAATCAATTAAAGACATTCAAGGCTATCGCATGAAACTTCAATTTGCTTTTTCACTATGTCAAAATAATGTGGTGAATTTACTTTTGATTCACTTGGGTTCATAGTTTTAGTAATCCGGCGGCTGAAACGGAACGTTATTTTGAGAATTGCTATAAATATTAGCTTCAGTTGAGTAACGCCTGAGAAAACCGTCTCTTTGTTGGTCAAACAGGCCTGATAATAAGGATGATACCTTGGCGCCATGTTTAAAAAAACTCTTTTGCATAAGTTCTTCCGAATGGCGCACATACTTTGCAATTAAGCTTTCAGTATCAATACGCGGAAAACCTTCTGCAAAGAGTGATTCACTATAAATCCTTTTTATCTTTTTCAGTTCCGGCTCCATAAGAATATTCGGATACAACAAAGCAAGAGCAAAACCATCAGCTATTTGCTCAAGATTGCATGCATAAAGAGAGTGTCCATTCTTGCCGAGCCATTCTTCAATACCATGCCCGCATTCATGCAGAGTTCTTTCAATAAGCATCCGGGGGTGTCTAATCGCCGGTGAAATCTCAACGCGCCCTTGCCTGTACCAACCATTGCCTACGGATAAATCGCCGTATGTAATAACAGATACATGTTCCTCGAGAGCTTTACCGGGATTGGCAGGAACTTGTTCGAGCAACTCGTTTAACATATCGGCCTGCCATTTCTTTAAATTAATCTGCATCTTAACGCTATAACATAGAGAGATGAGTTGTGTGAGTCAAACAAAAAGGGTTGTGAGGCTTGAATATTTTCGTGGATTTAATTATAACCTGAAACAACTTAAAGCGCCTATTATTTATTTAGACCCCAGTACGATCTGCCGGGCTTGTCCCGGTTATTCCACGGGGACCTGCGGGGCAGGCAGGATCTACCCCGGCTAAATAGTCCGGCAGAATTTAACAGGGTGAACAGGATTTTCAGCCCCAGGTAAATGGCCCACATTCGTTGGATTTAACGGGGCAAAGATTTTTTTTGCCTTTCGCTTATTAGATCCTGTCCCGCTTTCAGCGGGGCGGGAGTTTCATAAAATCGTAACACGATTTTATTATGCATATGAAAATTATTATTAAAAATAATCTTCGGTTAAGCGCAATACCGCCAAAATTGCGGGATGAGCTTATGGAAAAACTGAAACTCTTAAACCCCAAATGGCTTGAAAATGAGAGGTTGGGACGCTGGAATCGGGGCACCCCCAGAGAGTTGCGGTTTTTTGATAAAGTTCGGGACCACGGCTTATGGATACCAAGGGGTTACATTCGGCAGTTGATACTGCTTTGCAGGCGCTATGATATATTGTATCAGATTGATGACCGCAGACGCCGCCTGCCGGCTGTAAAGTACACTTTTAACGGCAAGTTAAAGGTTTTCCAGCAGCAAGCGGTGCAGGCCATGCTGGCTAAAGAGTTCGGTACTCTGAATGCTCCCACCGGCAGCGGAAAAACAGTGATGGCCCTGTATATTATTTCAAAGCGCAGGCAGCCCGCTTTAATTGTAGTGCATACCAAAGACCTGGCACATCAATGGGTCCGAAGAATAGAAGAATTTTTAGGGGTCCCGGCCGCTGAAGTCGGTTTTATCGGCGACGGCAGAAAGGTTTTCGGGGAAAAGATTACGGTTGCACTGGTGCAATCGCTATATAAATGCTCGGAAGAAGCGGCGCAGCAGGTAGGCTTTCTGGTGGTTGACGAATGTCACCGCTGTCCAAGCCGCACCTTTACCGAAGCGGTAAGCGAATTTGACTCACAATACATGCTGGGACTTTCGGCAACGCCCTGGCGCCGGGATAAACTGACAAAAGTAATTTTCTGGCATCTTGGCGATTTGCATCACAAGGTCGACCAACGCCGCCTGGTGGAAAGCGGCGACGTTTTATCCGCTGAAGTGATTGTCAGGGAAACGGACTTTAAACCCTATTACGATCCAATAAACGAATACAGCAAGATGTTGTCGGAACTCACCGCGGACGACAAGCGCAACCATCTGATCGCCTCTGATATTGCCCGGGAAGCAGGCAGTAATGCGGGCATCTGTCTGGTGCTGTCTGATCGAAAAAAACACTGTGAAACTCTACAGGCTCTTTTACGATACAAATATAAAGTGCTTTCCGAACTGTTGACCGGCGATCTCAGTGTTGGTCAGCGGCAGGCTGTTCTTGATCGATTGAATCAGGGCACCGTCAAAGTGCTGCTGGCCACGGGCCAGCTGATAGGGGAGGGCTTTGATCATCAGGATCTGTCGCCCCTGTTTCTGGTAACACCTATAAAATTCAGCGGACGGGTAATGCAGTATCTTGGCCGGGTACTGCGGCCGGCGCCCGGTAAAAGCAAAGCCAGGGTCTATGACTATGTTGACGTCAACGTTGATGTACTCATGACTGCCGCCAGGGCCAGACAAAAGGTTTTCAGGGATTCTGCATGAGAAATTTGGTTAGGCGGCGTGGCGGGTCTTAAACGCCCTGGAAAGAGATGCATCTATAACTGCTTCATAACCGGTTAACTGTGCTACCACCACACCGTCAGAGTCAAGGAAGGTGAAATCGCCCTTCATTTTTCGGCGAGACGCTTCCTTTACCTCCAGGACCGCCGTAACTCCGTCTGCGGGGAAGACAGTACGATACTGGCGATAACTGGCGCTGTAACTCGGCAGGGAAACTGCCGAATTCTCTTCAAAGCACCAAATGAGCGCCATCTGAAAGGCTGAATCGAGCATCAGCGGATCACCAATCCATTTTGTCCGCAATGGTTCTTTCATCCATTTTGCCGGAGAAGGTGCCGCTGATATCCGGGCCACCATTCCGCGGGATGAGTACCCCATGATCTCCTGGAGCCCACGCAGTTCAAAACCGTGAAAGAGAATCTTTTCATAGATTTCATCCATGCTCTTGGCATACGGCTTTGAAGCGATATCCTCGGCTATATTGAAAACAGGCGGCGCTTCCAATGTATCTGCTAAAATCGCCGTGGCCCCATAATGAATTATGTCAATACCATCCTGCAAGCCGTCCCTGATTTCAACATTGACCTCAAAGATTGATTCTTTTTTGCGGGGCTTGCCGGCCAAAAGTCGGATCACCTTTTTGCTGCCGTCCAGCTTGATACCATGAAAAATCCGCATGTCATCGAGGCCGTGCAGCAAAAGGCCCGGATTTTCATGCAGGGCGCCATGGGCGAGCCATTCGGTAATGAGCGCGAAGGGAACCACCGGTTTTCCATCCAGGATGTGTGCTTCCAGAATCGGGTATCGATCGAGATCGATTTCACGTTTAAGCGTCAAAGATAGTTTTTCATCCGGCGGCTCCCCAGGGGATTGCCGGGCAGCCAAACAGGTAGTTTCGACGCTATTGTTTGCCCGCGGGGAAATGAGGTTGGCACTGATTACAACTTCTGCCGGAGAATTATTATCGCCTTGCATTTCATAGAGCATACACATGGCACCGGCATTTAGGGGGATCAACTCGATACCGCTTTTGGCAAACTTGCGCTTTAAGGCCGCACATACCATGCCGCCGTCCCATGGTCCCCAGTTAATGGAGACGACCTTGCAGTCCGGACGCGATAGCGACTCCTGTTGCGCGATCT
>NZ_JAZFTO010000245.1:0-3836 GCF_036446775.1 Candidatus Desulfatibia sp. | reverse complement strand
TTTTTAAATGGGTACAAAATCAACGAAAAAAAATAAAATGCCACTTTTTAGTCAAAAAACGGTGAGAAGAGCGAGAGGTCCTTCAGTAACGTCCGATTTTGTCAGCGGCGTTCTGAAAGTATATTTTCTTCGGCGGTTTGAAATTGCCGAATTATTGGCTTAGATTTTCTTCTGTATCTTCTTCCCCAAAACTCATTTTATAAAAGTCTTCTTCCATTTTCTTCAGCCTGTTTTTTCTTTTTTTTCGTTAATCATTGAACATTTTTTCTTATATTCCCCCATTGGAGGAACGAAAACCATGGGGGCTATAAAAAAGAAAAGATGTAAACATTGCAAAAAATTATTCATTCCTGATCCACGCAACACCAAATGTCAAAACTATTGTTCGGAACCTGAATGCCGCTATGCCAGTAAAAAAGACAGTCAGCGCCGCTGGCTGAGCAAACCGGAGAACCGCGATTACTTCCGCAGCCCTGAAAATGTTGCCCGGGTTCAACAGTGGAGAAAGGCCAATCCCGGGTACTGGCGAAAAACCAAAAATGCGTTACAAGATCCCTTAATCGGACAACATCCTGTAAATATTGACGATATAAACAAATTGGAATGCGGTGCGTTACAAGATCTCTTAAACCCACAACCTGCCGTTTTAATAGGATTAATCGCCAGCTTTACCGGCCTTGCGTTACAAGATGACATTGCTAAAACCGTCCGCCGTCTGCAACAATTGGGGCAGGATATTATTAACCCTGCAACCCAAAAAGGAGGACGGTATGACGAAACTGCCCATCTTGAAACATCGCATCCGCAAAGTTCCCAAACAGTTTAGCTGGATCGATCACCGGTTGGTCCGTGATCGGCACATCAAAAAATTTACTCACCCCGCTGCGGCATTGTATCTATTTTTAGTCACCGTCGGTGACGTCAACGGGTTAAGCTACTATGGGGACAAATCGGTTATGAAGCGCATTTGCATGGATCAAAGCACGCTGCAAAACGCCAGAAGCAACCTCGTTCAAAACGGCATGATTGCCTGGCAAAAGCCCCTCTACCAAGTCCTTAGCCTGGATATCGGCAAAAGATCTCAGCCTCTAAGCCTGGGGAGCATCCTCAAAAAAGCCTTGGAGAAAGCCGCATGATCGATTACGAAACCTTCATGAAAATCAAAAGTTACCATGAAAAAGATGGCCTTAATTGCAATCAGATTGCAGCAATAATGGGTCTGTCCTTTAAAACCGTTAACAAGTGGCTCAATGAGAAGCGCTATCGCATGCGTAAATCAGCAGACATATCCAGCAAACTGGATCCCTTTAAAAATCAGATCGTACAAATGCTGGAAAAGTACCCTTATAGCGCGGCACAAATCCTTTTGCGCATTAAGGACAATGGCTTTGACGGCGGCTACACCATCGTCAAAGATTATGTGCGTAAAACACGACCGCCGAGAACCCGGGCTTTTTTAAAGCTTTCTTTCGCACCGGGCGAGTGCGCCCAGGTCGACTGGGCCTCCTACGGTTCTGTCAACGTGGGATCAACCTGTCGCAGGCTCAGCTTCTTTGCCATGGTTCTTTGCTACAGCCGCATGATGTATGTGGAGTTTACCGTCTCCCAGACCATGGAACATTTTTTAGCCTGCCATCAGAACGCTTTTAACTTTTTTGGTTCCGTCCCCAAAAAAATCATGGTTGATAATCTTAAATCGGCCGTGCTCAGCCGTATCGTCGGACAAGCCCCGGTGTTTAATCCCAAATATTTAGATTTTGCCGATCACTGCGGGTTCACCATTGCCCCTTGTAATGTCGGTAAAGGAAACGAAAAAGGCCGGGTGGAAAACGCCGTCGGTTATGTCAAAAAAAACTTCCTTGCCGGTCTGGACATCCCGGACTTTACCGCTGTTAATCCCGCAGCCCGTCACTGGCTGGATACCGTCGCCAATGTGCGTATCCACGGAGAAACCCGCAAAAAGCCCCTTGAACTCTTTAAAGAAGAACGACCCTGTCTGAACGCATTGCCTGAAAATCCGTTTGATATCGCCACTGTCAGCCAGGCCAGGGCTTCAAGCCAGTTTCGCATTACCATCGATACCAACCGCTACTCTGTGCCGGCGGAGTATGCCGGCAGACGGCTTACGCTCAAGACCTATCCGAACAGACTCTGTATCTATTGCAATGACAAGCTGATTGCACGCCATGTCCGAAGCTATGATCGACACCAGGACTTTGAAGATCCTGATCATCCCAAGGAACTGTTGGCCCGGCGCAAAAAAGCCCGCGATCAAAAAATCTTCATGCGTTTTTTAACCCTGTCTCCACAGGCTGAACAATACTACTGCAAGCTGGAACAGCGCCGTATGAACCCTTATCATCACGTTCGAAAAATTGTGGCTTTAAGTGAAATATACCCCCCTGAGTCCGTGGCACGGGCCATGGAAGATGCCTTTGCATTCGAGGCGTTCTCCTGCGAATATATCGCAAACCTTCTCGAACAGCGCTCACGCTGTCTGCCAGAAGCCGGCGCACTGCATTTGACCCGCCGCGAAGATCTTCTCGACATCAAAATCGAACAACCCGACCTGACCATTTACGAAAGCAAAGACCATGACTGACGAGAAAAAACCCCCGGAAAACCTGCTGGAACAAAACCTGAAATATCTGAAACTTTCCTTTATGAAAGACCAGTATCAGGATCTGGCCGCACAGGCTTCGAAAAAACACCGGTCACATGTGAGCTACCTGGAAAAACTGGTCGATGGAGAGGCGGCCCTGCGCCGTGACCGCTCCATACAGCGCCGCATTCGCCTTGCCCGCTTCCCGGTCATCAAAACCCTGGATCAATTTAACTGGAATTGGCCCAAAAAAATTAACCGTCTTCAAGTTCAGAACATCTCCAGGATGCAGTTTGTCAAAAAAAAGTCTAACGTTATCTTCCTCGGCGGCGTTGGCCTGGGTAAAACCCATTTGGCTTCGGCCCTGGGCTATATGGCCTGCCTGAATGGCGCAACGGTTCTGTTTGCAACCGCTATTGACGTCATCAATACGCTTGCTGTTGCCCAGAAAGCAGGACGATTGAAACAGGAATTGAAAAAATATACCCGCCCCGCTCTAATGATCCTGGACGAATTGGGCTTTCTGCCCATCGATAAAGCAGGCTCAGACATTTTGTTCCAGGTCATCAGCGGCCGATATGAGCAAGGGGCCCTGGTAATCACCTCCAACAAAGCGTTTAAAAACTGGCCGGAAATCTTTAATAATGACAGCACTCTGACCTCAGCCATCCTTGATAGGTTGCTGCACCACGCGGAAACGGTCATTATCAAAGGTAAAAGCTATCGGATGAAAGATCAAATCGACTCCTGAACTGTTAAAAAAATCAAGCGCCGAAATCTGAAAGACGGTTCCGGCATTGGTTATTTTTATCACTTACGATTTGTACTTTTAAACCGCCGGTTTTTATAAATTATCACGCCGCCGCTGACACCCATTGGGTATGTGATGATCCCTTTTGAGGTTTTGGTTCAAAATTAAGGCGCTTCAGGATTTTTTCAACTTGACTTTGATCGAGGAGGGGGTATCGCCCGCTCATTATTAGCAGCGGTCATGTGCAAGTCTAAATGGAATGAATTCTTTGAATGTAAATTCACCAGGAAAATTTCTGATGGTAATTAACAACCGAATGTAATAATACCTTATCCAATCAATTGCAGGTGCACGTCTGGTGAGCAAGTCCGGGATAGAGGCATGATCATCAGTATCCATCACCGTTTCAATATAACTGACAATCATTTCACATAATTTTTTCTTAATTTCTTCTCGGGTTTCGGCTTCAGCAGCAAGATTAAG
>NZ_JAZFTO010000244.1:0-8000 GCF_036446775.1 Candidatus Desulfatibia sp. | reverse complement strand
GCGGCAAGCCACGGGGTATCAACAAATGATATTTTCTATCTTAACGCAGCAAGCTGCGGGGAATTTAACCCGACAGATTCCGCAACCTTAATCGCGTATTCATTGTAATCTGTGTAATCTGCGAAATCTGTGGATTAAATCACTGTACACCCTGTAAAATTTTCCACATTAATCAGAGCACTAAGAAAAAACTTGACAATGCCGCTTGCCTAAGTTTATCTGTTCCAACAAAAAATACTATTTATTTTGATGGTGACCCTTGAGGGGTATAATAGGGAAACCGGTGAAACTCCGGTGCGGACCCGCCGCTGTAATCGGTAACGAAAGCCGCAACAAGCCACTGTTTGTCTTCAGATGAATGGGAAGGCGCGGCCGGTAGGATGATCCGAAAGTCAGAAGACCTGCCACAAAGTTAATTGTTGAGGAGATGGCAAATCCTCAAGCGATCATCGCTTGGGGATTTTTTTTATCAATTTTGGTCATGTTTTTTTTGAAAAGGAGCGATAGGTTATGGCGAAAGATATTGATTTGGAAAAAATTGTTAAAGATATTAAGCCGCTGGATGCTGAATGGATCGAAAAAGCCCGTGAACGCACGGCCCGGCTGGTAATGCCGCCCCGTGCGCTTGGAAGGCTGCATGAAATCTCGGAAAGGTTATGCGGAATCCGGAAAACACTGAAACCGGTAATAAATCGTAAAGCTGTCCTGGTCATGGCCGGAGACCACGGTGTGGCGACTGAAGGAGTAAGCGCGTTTCCCCAGGAAGTTACCGGAGAAATGGTGAAGACCTTTCTAAGAGGCGGGGCCGGGATTAACGCCATTTGCAGGCATGTGGATGCTAAAGTATGGGTGGTGGATATGGGAATCATCCCAAATTTAAAACCTGAGCCAGGCGATGGAGGAAACCGCTTCTTGGACCGCAAAGTAGCCCAAGGAACTGCGAATCTGGCCAAGGGACCTGCCATGACACGCCCGGCGGCCCAAGAATCGATAATAAACGGCTTTCAACTGGCAGCTGAACTTTTCCAAAACGGTATTGAGATTTTGGGTACCGGCGACATGGGGATCGGCAACACCACCCCTTCAGCGGCCGTTGGAACCGTGATAACCGGTACGAATATCGATGAGATGGTCGGCCGCGGCACCGGCGTGGATGACCAGGGTCTTGCAAGAAAACGAGATGCCGTTCGCAGCGGTATCCAAATAAATCAGCCCGATCCAAAGGATGGCTTGGATGTGCTGTCTAAAATCGGCGGATTCGAAATCGGGGGGATTGCCGGGTGCGTGCTGGCCGGAGCTTTTCACAGCCGTCCGGTTGTCATCGACGGCTTTATTTCCACGGCCGGCGCGTTGGTGGCCCACGCCCTCTGTCCGCAAGTTGCCGATTATCTGTTTGCCGGACACTGCTCGGAGGAGTTGGGCCACAGAGCTATGCTGAAGTATCTTGGACTTGAGCCGATTCTCGATTTGGGGATGCGCCTGGGTGAAGGGACCGGAGGGGCGCTGGCTATGGGAATCATGGAGGGAGCGCTTCGTGTTTTCAATGAAGTCCTGACGTTCGAAGAAGCCGGTGTGACCGACAAAGAGTAGAGAATCCGGGCTCAGAGGACTCGGCTTTGATTTGCCCCCATAGGGGTGCACCTATCTCAAATGGAGCAAATTAAATTCCAAATAACAAATATCAAATATCAAACAAATAACAATCGTTCGACCTAGAGGCTCTCGACAGGTGACCAAAAGGGGAAATCCCAAATAACAAAATCCAAATAACAAATAAATTCCAATGACCGAAAAAACAAATAACAAACAAAAGAATAAAAAATAGTTTTAGCCCTTGTTTGGAATTTGAGACTTGGAATTTGTGATTTATCTGAAATTTGGTGCTTGTAGTTTGGAGCTTGTTTGTTTTTTGGTGCTTGGAATTTGTGATTTTAGACACAAAACTCCAAGGCAGAGCTGAATATCTCTGACCTAGCCCAAAGTACCAGGTTCTTCAGGACTTGTTCAGGAAATATTTATTCGAGTACCCACGCGGTGTTACCATATAGTTTAGATAGGTGACGGAAGCACTGCTGCCGATAAAAACCGTTGTCTGCATATCCACGTCTTCTTTGTGAAGATCTTTCAAGGGTACGATCTGCACGTTCTGTCCCTCTCGCATGGCACGGGCAACAATTCCCACAGGAGTTTGTGGATCCCTGTAATTCAGGATAATTTCCTGTGCCTTTTTAAGCTGCCAATTCCGTTTTTTGCTTTTGGGGTTATACAGGACGATGACAAAGTCAGCCTTTGCCGCTGCTTTCAAGCGCTGTTCAATCTGCTCCCAATTGGTCAGCAGATCGCTCAAACTGATGGCGGCAAAATCGTGCGTCAAGGGAGCACCAAGGAGAGCTGCACCGGAGCAGAGGGCCGGAATTCCGGGAACAACTTCGATGCGTAAATTGCGGCTATCCGTTTTCATCTCATGTGAATTGCCGGGTGAAACCACATAAATGTTTTTACGATTACACATTTCAAACACCAGCCCCGCCATAGCATATACACCTGGATCGCCGCTGGAAACGACGGCACAGGTTTTTCCGTTCAGGGCCGTCTCAATAGCAGTTTCGACCCGTTCCACCTCTTTTGTCATGGGTGTGGTGATGATAATTTTGCCCTCAATCAATGGACGAATCAGCTCGATGTAGGTGGTATATCCGGCAACGGCATCAACGCCTGCAAGGACATCCATGGCACGTTTGGATAAATGATCCATGCTTCCGGGGCCGATGCCTACAATGAAAAGGGAATTCTGGCGACCGCCACGGTTACGTTTTTCGTGCTCTGCTTGGGAACTATCAGCCGGCCCTGGTGCGAGCCCAGAATCGCTGCTGCTTCGCATACGCTTTCAACTCCTATATGTTTTTTTACCATCACGGACGGATTTTCTATGGTCTGAACCGCATTTAACTCTTGGGGTGCAAAGAATTTGATGGGGACATCCAAATCCTTGGCCAGCGCCAGCAAACCCACTGCATCAGCCCGGCGATCAACGCTGGCAAGGCATTTCAAACTCTTGACGGCCAGAGCAAATCGACCCAAAATGTTAAATAGAAATTCCTGCAACTCTTCAAAACTCGTATCACGGTGGCACCCTATTCCCGCTACCAGCGAAGCGGGTCGAAGCACCAGGGTGTTATCCGGCACTTCAATCTCTGTATCGTCGATGTATACACCGGCAGGCACGTCCTTTGGAAGACTCTCTTTTCCGGCTAACTTTTTTTCGGGAAATGGTAAAACCGTGACTGCTTTAAGATCGTCACTTAAAAAATAATAGGGATCATGGAGATAAATCGGCGCACCGCTAATCAACGCCATGCTGACGGTTTTGATTGCGCCGTAATTTTCGATGTAAAGGTTCTTCTCTCTGGCCAAAACATCAACGGCCGGCAGACGATTAACGTCGGTGGCAGTGGTAATCACAGGATCCGCCTGAATCAGCTCGGCCACCTTGAGAGTAAGCGCATTGCCCCCGCCGATATGCCCTGAAAGCAGGCTGATCACATATTGCCCGCTTTCGTCGGCCACCAGCACCGCCGGATCTTGGGTTTTGTTTCTGATCAGAGGTGCAATCATCCGTACCACAATGCCGGTTGACATGATGAAGATATGGGCGGAAAACGATGTAAAATGACGTTGGACGGCGTCTTTTAAACGCGTAAACCCATGCGTCCGTTCGAAATCAGACGCAAGCTCGACGGTAACAAATATATCCGCTTGCGGCATTTTGCGGGCAATCGCTTCCGCTAATTGCGCCCCTTTGGGCGTAATTGCCCAAACAGCAATGTTAGCTACATCGGCCATAAATAAGTCCGTAAGCGTTCACAGGTTCAGAGTTCACCGTTCAGAGTTCACCGTTCAGCCTGCGACGAGCCCTTCGGCTGTGACCTCAGGGTCGAACGGCTACATTCGGCCTGAGCTCATGTTGAAGGCAGCCGAGTCGGGTTACCTTTCGTAGGCGTTCACAGGTTCAGGGTTCAAGGTTCTTGGTTACCTCTAAACCCCGAACCCCTGAACCTGTGAACCTTTGAACCCTGAACCCCTGAACCTTTGAACCCTGAACCTCTGAACCTGTGAACGGTTACATAAATTAGTTACTTTCTGTAACCATGCGTAAAGTCTTGGTCGTACAGCCTGGATTTCACCGTCAATATCTCCGCCCCAATCTCCAGGACCTTGCCGACAATGATCAGGGCTTGATGGGTTATATTTTCAGAGCGGACGGTCTCTGTCAGTTTATCAAGCGTTGTTCTGATAATCTTTTCCTCCGGCTGACTGACGCGAAACGCCACTGCACAGGCGGCTCCGCTACCGTAAGCTTCTTTCAGGATTTTCGCCACCTGGTCGATAAGTGATATGCTGAGGTAAACAGCCATGGAAGTGCGGTGGGCGGCAAGTTTTTCCAAGGCTTCGGCCTCCGGTACCGATGTCCTCCCGGCCATACGCGTTAAGATCAATGTCTGAGAAACTTCCGGCAGTGTGTATTCAAGCCCCATGGCAGCGGCGGCCGCAAAGGCGGCGGTGACGCCCGGAATAACCTGGTAGCTTATATTTCGTTTTTGCAGCTCTGCCATCTGCTCAAAAATGGCGCCGTAAAGACTCGGGTCTCCGGAATGCAGCCGTACCACTCGCTCTCCGGCCTCACAGGCCCTCTCAATCTCATCAATTATCTGTCCAAGATTCAAAACGGCACTGCTGATCCGCCGGGTTTCGGATCGGGCCCACTTTAAGACCGCTTCCGGCACCAGCGACCCGGCATATATCACTACATCCGCCGTCATCAAGGCCTGCTGCCCTCTGACCGTAATCAAGTCGGGATCACCGGGACCGGCGCCCACAAACATAACCGGGTAAATTTCTTTTTCCATAATAAAATTGTGTTACAATTTTATGAAACGCGGCTACGCCGCTCAGTCGGTTTTCTGTCCTGAAATAATCCAAACCGGATTCAGGGTTTCAAATCGTTCACTCCACGGCATCGCTTTGCTGCGAAGAACCTGAATCTGGACAACTTCGGTGTTGAAACCGTTTTTGCGCATCGTTTTCTGGGATGTTGCGAGATTAGCCATCAGTACCGTGTTGATTACCATCACACCGCCGGGTTGCATTAAAGCGGCGGCCTTAGAGATAATTTGCTCCAAATCACGCCCGCCGCCGCCGATAAAGACACGATCCGGAGTCGGGAGGCTGCTGAGCCCGTCCGGCATAACGGCTTGAAGCGCTTCAATGTTGTTGACCCCAAAACGCCTGATGTTGGCTTTAATCTGATCGATTCTTTCGGCTTTCTGCTCAACAGCGATAATCCTGCCGCGCTCTAAAAACACGGCCGCTTCAATCGAAACCGATCCGCTACCGGCCCCCAGATCCCAAAGAGTATGGTATGGCAATAACTTGAGCTTTGCCAGAGTAACCGCACGAACTTCGGTTTTGGTAATCAAACCGCCTTCGTGTTCGAAAAGGTCTTCAGAAAGTCCCATGTAAAGCGTCTGGGGCGAACTATTCGATTCCGGCTTGCGTTTCAATATTACCACATTGGGATCGGCGAAGTTAAGGTCCGTCGCAACTTCCAATTGATACCATCCTATTTTTTCATCCACGGTTCCGAGTTTTTCAAACACGCCCATTTTTAAATTGATAACGCCTTTTGAAATCAGAAAACCTGCCAGCCAGGCCGGGTTTTTTTCAGGATCGGTGAAAACGGCCACCTGCTCGTGGCGTTTCAGCGCCTGGAGCAGTTCCAGTTCATGGCTGCGGCCATGCAGGCTGATGACTTTGACATTGCTCCAAGACTCTTTGATTTTTGCAAAAGCAGCGGCTACAGAGGAAATATTGGGCAACACCTCAATCCGGTCAGGCCCCAGCGCACGGACCAACACGGAACCGATGCCGTAAAACAGGGGGTCGCCCGAGGCCAGAACCACGATCCGTTTGCTTATCATCTGGTCTTGAATATAGGCGACAGTTGCCTTCAGATCTTTGGTGATCTCTTTTTTGACGACACCAAGGTCTTCAAAATACGCCAGGTGCCGTTTACCTCCCATCAGGATGTCGGCTTTTTGGATGATCTCCTTGTGTGCGTCGGTGAGATCTCTGGGCGTAAGCCCCATCCCGATGATAGTGACTGGTTTCATATCTTGGTTCATCCTCAACCGGTCTTTTCGGAATCAAAGATAACATTCCCTTCAAAGTTATAAATTACGCTTTGAATCTGAACGCCGGCCCCTGCAAACCGCCGGGCAGACGTTACAATCCTATTTCCGACCTGCGCTATCACTTCCGAAAATTCGGGCAGGATATAATCCAATGCGTGCCGGGCCGTGTTGGCGGCAGCTATACGGCCGGCCAAACGTTTGCTGCCGGTTGATTCAAAGGCCCATTCAGACAATTTCTGCAAAGACAAGCGCGTTTTGGCCGCGTGAGTGTGGGGCACCCCCTGGGCCATCTTGACGGCTTTGCCGAAAAAAACGGTCAGCGACGCTTTTTTCAACCCTTTTTCGGCAACCTTGGCCAGCGACATCTGAAAATAGTCGCCGATTTGAACAAAAGCCTCTTCGGAAAGCTTGTTCCAGCGCGTCTGCGAATAGCGTTCGCTGCGGCGCCCGGTGGCCAGTATGACCTGCTCAAGGCCCGCAGCCCTGGCAACCGAAAGGGCGGCATCGATGGTGGCGATGTAGGCCTCGTGCGACATGGGCCGCACGACTCCGGTGGTCCCAAGTATGGAAATTCCCCCCACAATCCCCAGGCGTGCATTCAGGGTTTTTTGGGCCAGAATCTCGCCTTGGGGAACAAACAGTTCCGTGATGACGGCACCCCGGATACCGTATTGCTGCATAACCTCCTCGACGCTTTGAACTATCATTTTACGAGGTCCCTCGGTTATGGACGGCTCACCGACCGGAATTCCCAGGCCGGGTTTTGTGACCCTTCCAACACCCTTGCCGCCGGTAATCACCACACTCTCTGAAGCGCTATTCACAGGATAAGTGACCAGAGCGCCGATTTCAGCCTTGTGGGTGACATCCGGATCATCCCCGGCATCCTTTATTACTGAACACCGGGCGCTTTGCGCGCTCACTCGAGCGCAGGTATGCATCTGAATCCGAATCTTCTCACCTGTAAGGAAACGTACAAAAACATGATCGGGTGCTTGATCCTTCAGCAGCAGCAATAGCGCCCCTTTGGTCGCTGCTGCCGCGGCCGTTCCCGTGGTAAATCCGCTTTTCAGTGTTATGCCTTGATCAGGTGTCATCTTTCTTTATTTAGTCCTGAAAAACCTAGTCCTATGGGATAAGCCACAGATATTTGGCTCTGCCTTAGAGTTTTGCGTCTAAAATCACAAATTCCAAGCACCAAATTTCAAATAAATCACAAATTCCAAGTCTCAAATTCCAAACAAGGGCTAAAACTATTTTTTTATTCTTTTGTTTGTTATTTGTTTTTTCGGTCACGCGCAGCGCAGGCGCTTGCGCCGCGTGTTGGAATTTATTTGATATTTGTAATTTGTTATTTGGGATTTCCCCTTTTGGTCACGCGCAGCGCAGGCGCTTGCGCCGCGTGTTGTTATTTGTTTGATATTTGATATTTGTTAATTGGAATTTAATTTGCTCCATTTGAGATAGGTGCACCCCCATGGGGTGAAATCAAAGCCTGGTCCTATGGGCCAGGATTCTTTACTGAACTCTTGGTTTAATCACATACGAAACAATAATCTGGTCTTTTGATTCTGATAAAATTTTTAAGGATGCGGGATTGAGGACCGGGTTAATCATCATGCTTCCGGATTGTTGCAGGTTATCAAGCGGTATCTTGGCCGTATAGATGGTGGAGATGTTTTCCAAAATTCGATTACCGCCGATGACTTCGATTTTTTCAGGGTCAAGCTTAATCTCGGAAAGGATCAGATGTTCCGGCAATTTCCCAACCCAGTCCACCTGCAAAGGCAATGCTTTTTTTATGATGAC
>NZ_JAZFTO010000243.1:0-6460 GCF_036446775.1 Candidatus Desulfatibia sp. | reverse complement strand
TGTATTCTAATAACCCGAATGCATTCAAGCAAAAGCCTGACCGCATCCCGGCAGCGGATCATTTTCTGGAAAAACCATTCAAGATGGAGCACTTGCTCGAAATCATTAACAGCATCGGGAGGCAAAGACTGTGAGGATTTTAGTTGTTGACGATGAAGTGGTAGCCTTGAACTCGGTCAGGCGTTTACTTAAACGGCGGGGCTTTTCGAATGTGGAGATCTGTGACAATGGCAGGGATGCGATCGGCAGGATCAAAAATAAAGATTTTGACATTGTTCTTCTGGACCTCCTGATGCCTGAAGTGGATGGTTTTCAGGTTCTTAAATCCACAAAACCCTTCAAACTTCAAACCGAGTTTATCCTCGTGACCGCAGTGGATGATATCGCTTCAGCGGTCAGGGCCGTTCGCCTCGGAGCTTACGACTATCTTGTTAAACCCGTGGATAACGAACGGCTCATTTTATCCATTGAACGGGCCTATGAACATAAAGGTCTTCTTGCCGGCCTGGCCGGAGCGCGCACCGGAAGTAGGGCAGTTGCAATACCTGAGGCCTTCTCCGATCTTGTCACCCAGTGCCCCAGGATAGCAGAACTGCTTTCCTATGCAGCGGTCATGGCCCGCAGCGGCAACCCTATCCTGATAAGCGGGGAGTCAGGAACCGGCAAGGAGTTGCTGGCCCGCGGCATCCATCATATCAACTCGTCTGCGGGTGTTCCTTTTATAGCAGTGAATGTATCTTCCATTCCCGAGACGCTCTTTGAGAGCCAGTTTTTCGGGCATATCAAGGGGGCCTTTACAGGAGCTGACAAGGGGCACCCCGGTTTCTTCGAGCAGGCCGATGGCGGAACACTCTTTCTGGATGAAATCGGGGAGCTGCCCTTCAAACTGCAAGCCAAGCTCCTGCGAGTGCTGGAGGAAAAATCGGTCCTCCGTATATCTGAAACGACCCCTGTTTCTATTGATGTCCGGATCATCTCCGCCACGAACCAGGATCTGGACAAGGCCTGCCAGGAAGGCAGATTCAGGCTGGATCTGTTGTACAGGCTGAGAGCGGCCCACATCCATCTCCCTCCCCTGCGGGAAAGGGAAGGCGATATCCTCCTTTTAGCCTCCTATTTTCAAAAAATTGCATGCACGAAACATGCTAAGACTATGAGCGGTTTCAGCCCTGAGGCCATGGATAGATTGGTCGGCAAAGAATATCCAGGTAATGTACGCGAATTAGCCGCTCTGGTGGAAAATGCAGTATTGCTGGCCGAATCAGGACTAATTTTACCGCAACATCTGGGGATGGAGTCTGTTGCAGTTCCTTCCTTTGCCCGCACACTTTGCAACCTGAAGGAAAACTCCAATGTGCACTTCGCTTTTGTGTTAGCCCAAACCAAAGGAGACCGCCAAAAGACTGCCCAGATATTGGGTGTTTCGGTAAGACAGGTCCAGCGAAAGATCGCCCTGATGAAAGATGACCCCCGCTGGAAGTCTCTGTTAGGCGACATTTAGGTCGCATATGAGCGCCAAAAAGGTCGCCGGACGATTTATACTTTTATACCAAAATGTTATGGCCTTATGTTGCTCAGGCTATCCTTTAAATGGTCAAACCCTGGCGACCTTTTAGTCGATCTCCTATCCTCTCCATTCTGTGTCCCCGTATTATAAAAACAACGTAATCACATGCAGTTAGGAGCGAATTTGGCAATCATGCCGCCTGTGGCATACATTTTGCTGTGGATACAATGCAGGCAAAGGGTCTCGGTTCATACCGGGAAAAGAATCAAAATTTTTCATAATTTTGTGTTGTTAAAGGGAGTTCTTAACCCATCATTAACATTAAGAAAAGGAGGTTTTATGAAACTGACGAGATTGTGTTTATTTGGAGTGCTGGGCATCTTCGGGCTTCTGCTAATTATAGGGAATCCGGGGCCTGTTCAGGCGGATGAAAAAGAATTTCGCGTTGTGACCGTCGAGCCGAAATGGGTGGCCAAAAAAGGCGAGGCCCCCGTGGTCGGCCGGAGCGGCGCGAAAGTGAAGAAGATCGAGCGGTACGCCTTTATCCCTGGCTCCATCGTGGTCAACAAGGACGACGTCGTCATTCTCAAGATCCATGACATTAAGGGGTCAAAACACATCATTGAGATTCCGGCCTTTGGTGTCAAGGGGGAACTCATCAACAGGGGGGAGGAGAAAACGATCAGTTTCGTTGCCGACAAAGCCGGCGCGTTCAAAATGACCTGTAGCAACCACGTGGACTTAACCAAGGAAGGCCCCATGGAGATGTATATCTATGTTGTCGATCGCTAAGAATAGCACGCGGAGTAGCGCTTTCTCCCGCTCGTTCTGGATCTGTAAACTGGTGGGGGTCAGCCTTCTTTCTCTGCTTTTGCTTAGTCCGGCAGAAGGCAAAGAGAAATACCGGGAGGCGGCCGTTTCTAACGGTGCTACCATTGCCGGAGAGGCCCTTTTTAAAGGGCCGCCTCCCGAGGCCTATGTGATCTGGGTGACAAAGGATGCCGATGTCTTCGGCGAGAAGGTTCCCGACGAGCGGCTGATTGTGTCGCGGGCAGGCAAGATCAAGAATGTGCTTGTCACCATCGAGGGGATCATGCAGGGAAAACCGTGGCCCGACCTTCGTTCCAAGGTTCAAAACAAAGGCGGACGGTTCCTACCGCATTTCCAGGCGGCACGCACCCGAGGCAAACTGGAGATAGTTAACCGTGATCCCGTGCTTCACAACACCCACGCGTTTCTCCGGAACCGAACCCTTTTTAATCTGGCTCAACCTATTCAGGATCAGGTAATTGAGAAGACCCTCAAACGGCGAGGGATTGTGCAGATCATGTGCGATACTCATGACTGGATGAACGGGTGGATCGCCGTCCTGGATCATCCCTATTACGCGATTACCGCAGAGGATGGAGCCTACACCATCACGGATATCCCGGCCGGAACCTATAACATCGAGGTGTGGCACGAAAAATTGGGGCAGCAGCAGGTTCAGGTGACGTTGAAGGCCGGCGAGCAAAAGAAGGTGAACTTCCAGTTCTCTGATAAGTAGCAGCAGACGCTGGTCCAAATTGAAGAAGGGCGGTGTCCGAGCTGCGGGGTGTTCTGCGGATCTTTTTTGTCTGATTTGTTAATGCCTAAATGTTAGGAGATCATTTCAACAACTTGAAAAGAAGCACTCGATCTAATGGCTTATGTTTAAATCTATAAAACGGATATTGGTGGTGGATGACGAAGCAGAATTTGTCCACACAATAATTCGGCATCTTAAAAGAGAGGGCTTTATTGTGGATTCGGCCTACGACGTTGAAGAAGCCCGCAGAAAAATCGATGATTCAGCACGCATGCTGATTTTATACGATCTCCTCATCACGGAGATTGTCCGACCAAATACCGAGGCCATAGAGCTTTTGCCGTGGATCAAGAAAAATCATCCTGAAATTTCAGTAATTATTGTATCCGGATTTGGCAAGAACGATATGCTGAGAGAAACAATGCGCGAGGGTTTGGATGGCTATGCCAAGATACCACTTACTCCTAAAAAAATGATAGATCTGATCAACATTATTGGTCAAAAGCGCGGAAATAGTTAAGAGATCAATCCAAACCCGGTGAGTTATCTGAATATTGAAAGTTGTCAGGTGCAATGAAGAAAAATAAATTTTCTGTTGAAATTCCCGATCTTGAATATTGGAAAAAGCAGATTAAATGCCAGTATGCCTGTCCGGTTCACACAGATGCGAGGGGTTATGTGCGTGCCATTGCGGCCGGGCAGTTCGAACTGGCCTATCTGATTGCCCGCGGACCGAATCCGCTTGCGTCGATCTGCGGTAGTGTATGCGGAGCATCGTGTGAGCAGGCTTGCCGGCGATGTAATTGCGATGAACCGGTCGCCATCCGCGCACTAAAGCGATATGTATGCGACCGCTTTGGACCTGGTCGCCGGCCGGATGTAAGGGAAAACCTGATCGAGTTCCTTAAGAAAGCCTCCCAGCGGTATGCGCCGCGACAATGTCAGGGCAAGGAGGAACTTCTGCCGTTTCTCCAGTCATTGACAAGCGGGCGGATTCCACGTGTTGACGGCAAGAGTGTCGGCATCATTGGTAGCGGTCCGGCTGGATTGGCGGCGGCGCACGATCTGGCCTTACTTGGGTTCTCGGTCACGATTTATGAAATGGAGCCTGTGCTGGGAGGCATGCTTATGGTAGGTATCCCAGCATACCGCCTCCCTCGTGACCTCGTTCAGGCCGAAGTGGAAGTAATTCTTTCGTTGGGCGTAAAGGCGGTCACGAATTGCTGCGTTGGGCGTGACATCTCGTTTCCCGAGCTACGAAAACAGCACGATGCAATAGTCATAGCCGTGGGGGCGAAGCGATCGCGCAAGCTCCCGATACCGGGCAGTGATGCGCAGGGAGTCTTAGGCGGGGTGGAATTCCTTCGTCATGTTTCCCTTGGGAATGCTACAAAGCTTGGCCCGCGCGTTGTCGTCATTGGTGGTGGGGACGCCGCTATGGACTCCGCCCGAACCGCCTTGCGAGTTGGAATCGAAGATGAGAATAGGGACCATTGGGAAGAATATCTCGTCATGGATACCGCTCACGCTGCCATGCGCCTCAAGGGCAGGGAAATAAACGTAGTCTATCGCCGATCAAGAGTAGAAATGCCTGCCAACCAGGCGGAAATTTACGAGACCGAGGAGGAAGGCATACGCTTCCATCTGCTGACCAACCCGGTTAGAATCGAGAAAAATGAGCGTGGAGAAGTACGAGGTCTGTGGTGCCAAAAGATGAAACTGGGCCAACCAGACTCGAGCGGCCGCCGGCGACCTATTCCCATTGAAGGCTCGGATTACTTCATGCAGTGTGACAATGTGATCATCGCCATAGGCCAATCCTCCGACCTATCTTTCATTGATATCGAGCGTGACGACCTCCGGATGACCGACAGCCGGCACATCGTCTGCGATCCTTTGGCCGGAAGTACATCGGCCCCGGACGTCTTTGTTGCCGGCGACCTGGCTTACGGCCCGAAGTTGCTCATCCATGCCGTAGCCTCAGGCAAGGCTGTGGCCCGCACTATTTATGAAAAGTTGACCGGATATCAGATCACTGCCGAGGATACGGAATTGCACTTCCCTTTATCGTCGTATGGACGGGAACTTGGTTATGAAAAGCAGCCCCGCCTGGCTCCACCATCATTGCCCCTGCAAGAGCGCCTTACCAAACTTGATCGACCGGTCGAGCACAGTTATACCACCAAACAAGCCCTTTGCGAAGCGAGTCGCTGTCTTGATTGTGGGATTAACACGATCTTTGACAGTGGTAAATGTATCTTTTGCGGAAGATGTGCGGACGTGTGCCCGGAAAAGTGTCTGAAACTTGTTTCAGTGGAAAGCCTTCAGGGAAACGTTGCTTTTGATGAGCTACTGAAAAACTATTATGGCGACATGCCACTCTCTGAAGTGGGAGCCATTATAAAGGATGAAACAATTTGTATTCGCTGCGGCCTTTGTGCCGAACGGTGCCCGGCCGATGCCATAACGATGGAAGAGTTTACTTTTAAGGAGGATATAGGGAAATGAGCGATGAGACCCAGGAAAATGCAGGGGCATCCAGACGGGACTTTCTCGGTCTGGCATCTGTAGGAGCTGTGATTTTATCATCTTTGACTGCTGTTGCCGGGATGTTAAGAATACCGAAACCGAATGTTCTCTATGAAGAGTCACAAAAATTCAAGATTGGAAAACCCGATAATTTTTCGGTAGGCACTGTAAAAAAACTTGATGATAAAAAGGTCTTTATATTTGCCACCAATGATGGAATTCATGCCATATCCAGTGTATGCACGCATCTGGGGTGTATTGTGTATACTACCGATTGGGGTTTTCAGTGTCCCTGCCACGGCTCACAGTATAATAAAAGCGGCAAAGTTATCGGCGGACCCGCACCGCGAAATCTGGCCTGGTTGGATATAAGCGAAAGTATGGACGGCACCCTTGTGGTTGATGCCGCCAAAGAAGTAAAACCGGGGACTACGTTTAAAGTTTAAATTAAGGAGCGTTTATGAGTGCGTCGAAGCGGTCAGGACTCGAGGAACTCAAAGATAATCTACTATCGCTTAAGAGTTCATTTATAAGTTCCTTTCTACGGCACGGCAAACCCATATCTGACAGGTCAAGAGTTGCTATAATCGTTAACAACTTTTTCCTCCACTTCCAGGGCGCCAGAACCCACATAAATACCTTAAGACCCACATATACATTTGGTTTAGGACTTATCACGCTAAATCTGTTTTTAATTGCCGTAGTGTCGGGCATCCTACTCATGATCTATTACCATCCTTCGGTAGAGCTGGCTTACAGCAGTGTTAAAGACATAAGCTATGTTGTTTTCGGCGGAAGACTGTTGCGAAACATTCACAAATGGTCCAGCGAGGGTATGATAATTGCGGTCATATTTC
>NZ_JAZFTO010000242.1:0-6544 GCF_036446775.1 Candidatus Desulfatibia sp. | reverse complement strand
TGGGATGCAAAACCCGGTATGTATTTGCCGGGGAATAGGAAAAGGAATAAATCATGTCTAAAAAAAGACACCCTGATATTATCTATCGCTTTAAGGGCAACCCTGTAATTACTATGGATGACCTTTCGTTTCGGGCCTCGGACATCTGTAATGCCGGGGCGGTCAAGATCGACGACACCTACCTGCTGCTTGTAACGATTGAAAGTCTGAAGGGGCATAAAAGTCTGTATCTTGCCCGCAGTACAAACGGCTTTGATTTTGAGGTGGATGATGCGCCTATTATAAAATATGCGGAAGATAAAGCATTTAAGAAGTATGAAGAGAACGGTATTATGGACGGGAGGATCACCCCCTTTGAAGATACTTATTATATCACATATATAGCCGAAAGCCATTATGGTGACAGAATCGGGCTGGCCAGAACCGATGACTTTGAAAGCGTCACCAGACTTGGATTTGTCTCCGAAGTGGACACCAAGGGCGGTACGCTTTTCCCGGAAAAAATCAACGGCCGCTACGCCAGGCTCGAGCGGCCATTGAGCGGGGGACGGATATGGATCAGTTATTCAGATGATCTTGTGTACTGGGGCGGTTCCGAGGAGGTATTATCTCCCCGGCCCGGCTATTGGGACTCACACCGCGTGGGCGATGCCGTGCCCCCCATCAGAGTCAAAGACGGGAGGTGGCTGCTGATTTACTATGGCATCAAGGATACATCCGCCGGACCTCTTTTCAGGATCGGCGCGGTGTTTTTAGATTCTGACGACCCGGCCAGGGTTGTTAGCCGTACCAACGTCCCCATCCTGAGTCCACGCAAAGACTACGAACGGGTCGGGGACGTGACGAATTTGATTTTTTCATGCGGTGCTATCTTGGAGGATGAGAAACTGCTGCTGTACTATGGCGCTTCTGATAGCTGTATATGCCTGGGCACAACTGCCATTGATGATATCTATCAGGAGTGCGCAAAAAGTGAGGGAGAATTCTGATGAACGAGCACTTTCCATTTGGACGCGATATCCTGCGCCGGTTTGAAGGCAATCCCATTATTGCGCTCGAAGATATTCCGTTCAGGTGCAATACGGTCTTTAATGGGGCCGTGGTTAAAAGAGGGAATGAATATTTTCATCTCCTAAGAGTCGAGAGCCAGCAGGGGTATTCGGTTTTTGCCCTGGCGAGAAGCAAAGACGGGCTGTATTTTACGCTTGAAGATAAACCGGTCATGGAGCCTGCCCGAAAAGGCCCTTTTGCCCGGTACGAAAAACGCGGTATCGAGGATCCGCGCATTACCGAAATAGAAGGTGTTTATTATGTAATGTACACCGCATATTCAAAATACGGCCCCCGCATTGCTCTGGCAAAAACAGAGGATTTTTTCCATTATGAGCGGATTGCCATTGTATCCGAACCCGGCAACAAAGACGGCATCCTCTTTCCTGAAAGGATAAACGGCGAGTACGTGCGCCTTGACCGACCGATCGGCAAAGGCGTGGGCAGTATGTGGGTATCCTATTCAAAGAATCTGGTCGACTGGGGGAAATCCGAGATTTTGATGACGCCCCGACAGGGCATGTGGGACAGCTATCGAATCGGCGCCTCGGTTCCGCCGATCAGGACCGAGCATGGATGGTTTGAAATCTATCATGGTGTAAAAAAGACCGCAGCCGGTCCCATTTACAGAATCGGCACTGTTATGCTGGACCTCGAAAAGCCGGACAAGGTCATTGCCAGATCTAACCAGCCAATCCTTTCACCGCGAGCGGATTATGAAAGAATAGGGGATGTCGGTAATGTGACTTTTGCATGCAGCGCGGTTGTGGAAGATTCAGGCGAAATCAAGGTGTATTATGGTGCGGCCGACACCTGTATATGCGTGGCCACCGCAAATTTTGATGATCTTGTAAATACAGCTTTAAACAGAGATGGTGCCCATTCATGATAGACTTGCGGAAATTTTTTTGTGACGCCCCCTTTGGCGATAACCGGCGGCGATTATCAGGCATTTCATAATTTACCCTGTTCCCATAAATAGTTTACCAGGCTTTCAAGTCCGCAGCTAAGGAGAATAACATATTTATCGGCAGCACCGGCATAGATGAGTATTTTATTTTGCTGAACAAAGGCGCCCACAGGAAAAACCACCGCAGGCACATCCACCGGATATTCATCATCGCCGTATAATTCATAAGGTTCCGAAGGAATATAGATTGGTTTGCGGGTTCTGCGAATGACCTTGCGGGGATCATTCATATCCAGAATAGCGGCAGAGACGGAATATCCCCTTTCGATTTTCCGGGAAAGTCCATAGGCTTTACAGACGTCAATTTCTATCTCCCCCACGGCATGATAGATGAGAAGCCAACCTCGGTCTGTTTTAATAAGCTGCGGCCCAGGACCGATTTTCTCTTTCTCATGCGGATAAAGACCTGCTTTGAGAAGCAAGTTTTCGTTTCGCTTACGGTAGATTTCTTCCCATTTATCCTTATGTGCCGCAGGATTTAACAATTGATCCATGCCCGCTTTAAGCAAGCCTATATGTATATTAGGATGGAATCTGATCAAGGTATATAGATTTCCATTCACCGGGGTTGGAAAGGGCACGGCATTTCTGGAGTCAAAGGACTCAACCATTCCACAATAAGTTGTTTTTACAAAATCCTCGGTGGAATAAACGGCGATTCTATCCGCATTCGAACCTTTGAATGGGGGTTTTGTCTTGCCGCAGCCAATCAAGACATAGCTGTTTTCATATTTTATGATTCTTATATCCTCTATGCCATAGACAAAGTCCTGATGCTCAGTACCATCGCCGCGGATGGCCATGTTCCGGAACCGGGAAAAGTTTATGCCGTCCGGGCTTGTTAAAGGCCATACTTCGGAGGTATAGTTCTCCGGACAGTCCCTTTCACGACCCAGTTTTTCATCAAAAAATTTGCCTTTTCTGTAATTTCTGTGGCATCTTGCTAAAAGGATGACCTGGTCTTCAAAATATTCCGCTCCGCCGTTGAACACAGCGCCAGTCTTAAGTTCTTCATTTTCATACCAGGTGAGACCTATATCCTGGGGCTTCACAATTGGATTTTTTTCATATGAATCGAGGATAAAGATAGTATGGCCGGATTCTAGTTCCTCGACCCTGCCGTCACCTAAGGTCTTTAAATCAATCATGTCAACTCCTACGATACAATTCTATATGTTGCCTAGCTACTGTTTCCCAGGAAGTAAGGTTTCGATAAGCTTCTGTCCTGTTAATTACATATTGTCTGAAGTCCTTATCTTCAAAAAGGCGTATAGCAGTCCCCGCTATCCCGGAAGAATTGTAGGGAAGGACAAGGAGTTCATCACTGATGTTTTTTGATTCCTCGAATTTAGGCATTCTTGAGGCTATCACGGGCCTCTGCGCGCCAATGGCTAAATGGAACGAACCCGATGCAGACCTGTCTTCTTCGTAGTAAGGAAACAGGATAATGTCGGAAGCCCGAAACAGATACGGGACGTCATTGTTGGGGAAAAATTTGTTAGGATAGATAACATTATTTTCAAGTTTAAGGTCTTTTATTTTTCTAGCAATCAGTTCGGCATACTCCTTGTCTTTATCAGAAGCGGTAGGTGCTAAGCCTCCGGCTATGAAAAAATGTACATTATCCAATTTTTCTCTTATCTCCACAAGGGCATCGAGAACAATGTGAAAATTTTTATGCGGCTTAATAAAGCCGAACATGAGAAGTATCTTTGCCTCCGCGGGCAAGCCAAGTCTTTTGCGCGAGACTTCTTTATCCTCATTGCTGATTTCCGTGCCGTGAGAAATAACCTGGATCTTTTTCGGAGGTATTCCCATACGACAAAGGATATCTTCTTGGTTGGGGAGATGCACGATGACCTGATCTGCAAGCATGGCAATTCTGGCTGCGTAGTCCTCGTCCACCGCCCCTCTTTCCGAGAATTGAGCGGGTCTTACACAATGGATGGTTACTACCTTTCTGATGTCCGCACTCAGTTCTTTGAGTACCGAAGGCAATCTATCGTCAAAACTGTATATGCTGTATTCGTGCTGAATATGTACTACATCCGCGTTTTTGGAATTTGAAAGTATAGACTCCGCATAATCTTCATTTCTGTCCCAGCAGGGAACCACTTCAAATTGATCTTTTTTAATTAAGGAGGCTCCCTTTTCAGCGATAATTTTAATTTCCAAGGCGGGGTCAGCCTTTTTAAGGCCGTGGATAAGATAATCCGTATATGTGGCTATGCCGCATTGTTGGGGCAAGTAAGTCGAAACAAAAGCTATTTTCATGTTTTAAATTTGTAACTCGCAGTTTTAGTTTATTAAAAAGTAGTGTCAAAAGTCACTTTAACTTATTACTCTGGACTTGACCCATGTCATCCGGGCTTGACCCGGCATCTATAATTTTCCTCCTTGGTAAAGGTGAATCCAAGTTGCAAGTGCACCACGTATTGCTTTGTAGCAAACTTCATGAGACGTCCCGTAGCCGAGGCATTAGGCCTATGATTGATCTTTTTAATTGACCGAGCAATCGTTTTCTCGGAAATTTTATTTAAACAGCCCTTTGAGCAGTTTTTCAAACTGGGGGCCTATCTGCTTTTCGATATACTTTTCTGCTTCGCGTTTGAGAAGATTTTTGACATCCACATCAACCTTAGGATTGCCTACATGGCCCCGGATGTTTACATCAATCGGGTTGTCATTGGCGACAATGTGAAGCCTTGCGTCGATTTGCTTGGTTTTGGTGTTCAGCTTTACGCCCTCGCCGGTAACGGAGGCATTATTGGAGCGCAGGGCGAGTTCCGCAACGATTTTCTCGCCATTGATGCTGCTGGTGAGATGGCCTTCAAACCGCTCGCGGCTCAGATCAAAACCGGCCAGCTGATCGACCAGAATGGTCATGACGTTGGGTACAAACCGCCCTTCCGCGAGGGTTGCATCAAGCTTGCCTTTGCGGGTCTTGAGATTGTAATCTAAGATGCCGGTGAGGCTGGATTCAAAAACCTGCGGGTAGATGAGCATTTTCATTATCTCCATGGTTTGCAAGTTCTTCAATTCGGCATGCAGATCGTCATTGTGCAGCTTAGCGTCAAAAGCGCCGCCAAGGGTATCAGCGTAGGCCTTGACATCGAGGTCTTTCCCCTTTTTTATTTCTCCTGTAATCCGGACAGCACCATCAAGATGCCGCTCGGTTAAAAGGTAGAGTTTGTCGAGGTCCGGAATATCTACACGGTAGTCACTGGTCAGCAGGGCCTCTTTTACATTGAACCGGGCTCTTTTTACGTTCAGGGACGCCAGCGAAGATGTAACCGAAGCGGCGGTATCTATCAGGTTTTCTTTCAGAATGGATGTCGTCTCGGCATTGAAACGGATTTCAGGCACCTTCAGGTCAAATTCTCTGGCCACAGTTGCGACGTCCACCTTTCCGTTGGATAGGGTTGTGGTAATTCTGCCTTTGAGCGATTCGGCCCGGGCGTCATCTATGGTCACCCTGGCATCCAGAGTACCGCCGGCATAGGAGGGCTGGGCCAGCATGAAAAGCAGGCTTTTTAACTTCAGGTGCTTGATGTCGATCTGTATGGCCTTTGGTTTGAAGTCTTGAAATTCGGCCTCGAAACGGGTTTGGCTGCCGGCCAGGTCGCTTTGCCCTTTGATTCGAAGATGTTTTTTATCCCCGTTGACAGTGCCGACCAGTTTAAGCGGGCCGCGCATCTGCATACCGATAACGGGCGTGAAAAGTTCGAGCTTTTTCACCGCAAGATTATAGGCCAGATCCATAGCCATTGTCTGCGGGGCAATGGTTCCGCTGGAACCGATCTTTGCCAGATTGGAGACAAATTTTACGTCGTAACGGATATCTTTGCCGGCCAGACGGGCATCGGCCCTGGCTGAAAAGGAGGTCTTAGGCAGCGAAATGCCGTAATGCTTTTTTATGTTAGCGATATTCACAACTCCCCGGCTAAGCTGAATATCGACTTGGCCCTGAAGATCTTCCAGGTCGAGTGAATCCAGTTGGAAGTCCAGGTCAAGTTTTCCGGATATGAGGTTGGGCTGACCGCCGAGATAGAGCAACTTTTTTAGATCGGCTGCTTTGATTTCCACATGCACACCGGACGGGTTGAAGTCGTCCAGAGTCACGCGATAGACGGTATCACTTTGAGCCAGGTTGCTTTTTCCCTCAATCCGAAGCGCTTTAAGAGTCCCTTTTACGATTCCGTCCGCATGCAGACGGCCTTTCAACACCTGCCGGGTGAGCGCTTTGAGGCGCTCCAAATCATCAAAGCGAATTCGATAGCGGGCATCTATCGATTGGGAAAAGAGGGCATAGCTGCCTTCGACTTCGATGCGGTTTTTCTCTGCGAGCGTCAGGGCCAGGGCAAATCGGTCGATGCGAAGTTTGAAATTCTCGATATTGACATTCAACTCGAGCTTTCCCTCGAGCCTGGAAGCAATCAGGGGCGCAACGAGATCGTTGCCGAATCCGGTAAACAAAAGGACATACACAGCCGCAAACAGTGTCAGCAACAACGCGCCGACGAT